>SPCK01000376.1 GCA_004525355.1 Spirochaetales bacterium | reverse complement strand
GAATACTTCGCAGCGTGTTCGGATACTCCGGACGCGATCTATCCCTGGCGCCTCTGTATCGGGGCGACCATCCACTTCCAGTGGCGGTGAACCATGAAAATCCTTACCCATACCGTAAAACCGAAGATTCCCCAATCCCTGGCGCCGCTCGAGGAGATGGCGCACAATTTATGGATTTCCTGGAATTTTGAAGCGATCATGTTATTCATTCGTCTTGAATACGATGTGTGGGCGCGTTCCAACCAGAACCCCGCCAAGATGCTTGGAATGGTCCCGCAAGAACGATACGACGCCATGGCCGCCGACGATTCCTACCTGGCGGCCCTCAACGCTGTGTATGAAAAATTCCAGGCGTACAAGTCAGGCCAGACTTGGTATAAAGGAAAATACGAGGATTCCGTGGCCTACTTCTCCATGGAATACGGCATGGATGCCTCTCTGCCGACCTATTCCGGCGGCCTGGGGATACTCTCGGGCGACCACATGAAGACCAGCTCGGACCTCGGCCTACCCTTGGTCGGCGTGGGGCTGTTGTATCGGCAGGGATATTTCAAGCAGTACCTGAACGCCGATGGCTACCAGCAGGAAGAATACCCGGAGAATGACTGGTACAACATGCCGGTCCGTCGCTGCGAAACGGCCAAGGGCGAACCGGTCAAGATCGCCGTGGAGATCGCGGGCGAGCACATCGTCGCCCAGGTATGGGAAGTCAAGGTCGGTCGCTCGTCGCTTTTCCTGCTGGACACCAACATCGACGAGAACGCGCCGGCCAATCGCCTGATAACGGCCACCTTGTACGGCGGCGACAAGGAAACCCGCATCCGTCAGGAAATCCTACTGGGTATCGGCGGCATACGGGCGCTCAGGGCGGTGGGCGTCAATCCGGCGGTGACCCACATGAACGAGGGTCACGCCGCGTTCATGTGCTTCGAACGCATTCGCGAGCTCATGGTCGAACGTGGCTTCAATTTCCAGCAGGCTACGCAGGCCCTGTGGCCGACGAATATCTTCACGACGCATACGCCCGTACCCGCCGGCAACGAGCGCTTCGGCATCGACCTGATCGACAAGTATTTTCGTGGGTGGTCGCGTGAGCTCGGAATCGAGTGGAAGAGCTTCCTGGGCCTTGGGCGGGAGAATCCCGACGATGATTCCGAGTCGTTCTGCATGACAATCCTGGCGCTCAAGATGTCCGCGTACGCCAACGGCGTGGCCGAGCTGCACGGAGTGGTTTCCCGCCGGATGTGGAAGGGCCTGTGGCCAGGATTGACGGAGACCGAGGTCCCGATCGGGCACGTAACCAACGGCGTACATTCGCGGACGTGGATTTCCTATACCATGCTCGAGCTCATGGATCGCTACTTCGGGCCGCGCTTTGCGGAAGAGCCGACGAACCTGGAAATCTGGGATCGTATCGACAGGATCAGCGACGAGGAATTATGGAGAACGCATGAGCGCCGCCGCGAGCGCATGGTAGGCTTCGCCCGGGACCGGCTGCGCAAGCAGATGCGTCGCATGGGTGTTTCCGAAAAAGGCCTCGTGCGAGCGGATGATGCCCTGTCACCGTCCATCCTGACGATCAGCTTTGCCAGGCGATTCGCCACGTACAAGCGCGGCAACCTGCTGTTGACCGATCCCGACAGGCTATTGCGTCTCCTGTCCAACAAAGATCGGCCCGTCCAGATCATCTTCGCCGGCAAGGCTCACCCGCACGACATGCCCGGCAAGGAAATCATCCGGGAGCTGGTGCATTTTTCCCGCCGCGACGATGTATATGGCCGAATCATCTTCCTCGAGGATTACGACATGACCATGTCGCGCTATATGACCAGCGGCTCGGACGTGTGGCTCAACACGCCCAGGCGCCCGCTGGAAGCGTCGGGCACCAGCGGCATGAAGGCCGGCATGAATGGCGTGCTCAACTGCTCGGTCCTGGATGGATGGTGGGCGGAGGGCTACGATCCCGAGCTCGGTTGGGCCATTGGCAAGGGCGAGGAATACACGGATACAGATTTGCAGGACGAGATCGAGTCAAAGGCGCTCTATGATCTCCTTGAACGGGAAATTGTACCGACGTTTTACGAGCGCGGCAGGGACGGACTGCCCCGCGACTGGATCAGGATGATGAAGAACTCCATCCGCGAAACCGGAAAGAGATTCTGCACCCACCGGATGCTTATGGAATATACCGAGGCCTACTATCTTCCCGCGTTGGAAAACGCCCAACGCTTGCGAGCCGACAAGTACGAGTCGGCCAAGGCCGTGGCTGCGTACCTGGACCTGGTCCGAAACGAATGGCACGCTATCGCCATCGAGGACCTTCGGACGGACGCCCGGCCGGTAATGGAACGGGGCGATACGGTCAAGGTGGAGACCCGCGTCCGGCTGGGGGCACTCAAGCCCGAGCATGTGCAGGTCGAGCTGTATCACGGCCCCGTTTCGAGTACCGGGGAGATCTACGACCCGGTGCGGCTTGAGATGACACCGGGGGTAAGCCAGGGCGGAGCGTACGAGTATGCCGTGTCGGTGGACTGCAAGGTTACCGGTCAGCACGGGTACGCGGTCCGTGTCCTGCCTCGTCACAAGGACTTGGTGCATCCCTTCCTGCCTGGCTTGGTACGATGGGCTTGACATCGGTGCTTCCCGGCTGAGTCCGGAACCGGGAAGCGGGAACGGCCCCGAGTTGTGACAGCTATCCTTCGAGGAATAGCCAAGCCGCAAACAGGAAGTGGCACTGACGGCGAATTGGCGGGCATGGATATTCCGCGATCCGTGCAGCGCCGCCGTCGCCAGGAAACGTGATTGCGGTATCGTAGAGGCCGTCTGGGCTGGATGGGCCGGCGGGGATCGACTGCGGCGCCCTGATAGGTGAAGGTGCCGGAGTCGGCTGCGAGCTCGCCCCACAATATCCTGAG
>SPCK01000078.1 GCA_004525355.1 Spirochaetales bacterium | reverse complement strand
GGTGCGCGGCCGGGAGCGTGAAATCGAAGAGCTGATTCTGCGCCCGCTTTCGTATCCGAATGGGTCGTGGAATTTCGTTACCCAGGAAGCGCACGGAGGCAAACCCCGCGGCCATGGTGACGCCGCATTCCAGGCAATGGATTTCTGGTCGGGCTACGATTACGTCCTGGTCAATTTTGGGGGAGACGCTTCAAGCCCGCTCACCGCGATTGCGTCGCTTGCGGTGTTGGATGCACTCGCGGCCCGGTACGGCTCGGAAGCGCCGGGCTTGCTCATACCCGTGGCCCTGGCTCGGAATCCGGTATATCCGATAACGATAGACGATGGTGGCCTGCCGAGGCGATTCGGCCATGGAAAACTACACGGTTCGGCAAGTCCGGTAACTGGCAACGGATATACGAATGTCGGCGTTCGGGTATACCGGGCATCGGTACTGCGAGAGGCGATACTTGACATTCGGCGCAGGCACTGGACGGCGGATTCCGGTTACGCGATCCCGGGGAATGATCCTGAGGGCGGGGAGTTCGCGCTCGATAACGTAGACGCCGTGCTCGCGGTCGAGGGGCGAGCACGCCTTCTGGCCGTGGCGAGCCCGGAGGAGCTGTCGCCAGTCAAGTCCCTCGGCGACGTGTCCCAATTTGAACGCGATGTGGAAACGGTTTGGCGCGGCCGCTATCCGAACAGCGGCTTGGGCTCGGCAAAGTGATAACCCTGGCCGTAGTCGACACCCAGATCAACGATCTTGTTCATGATCGCTTCGTTCTTGACGAATTCGGCTATGGTCTTGAGGCCCATCACGTGGCTGATCGAATTGATCGAATCAACCATGGTATAGCTGACCAGACTTTCATCAACATTCTGCACGAAGGATCCGTCGATCTTGACGTAGTCGACGGGTAGGGTGCGAAGGTAGCCGAAAGACGAGAAGCCAACTCCGAAGTCGTCCAACGCGAAGGTAAAACCTTCGCCCTTGAGCCGGTTGATGAAGCGGGTGGCGTATGACAGGTTCTGGATGGCCGCCGTTTCGGTAATCTCGAAACAGAAATCCTCCGCTGACAGGGCGTATTTCCTGAGAAAAAGCAGGATCATGTCAACGAGATCGTTATCCAGGAGCGAGGGGCCGGACAGGTTGATGGAGAAAATCGAGTCGACCAGGTTGGATTTCTGCTCCTGCAGGATGCGGTACGCCCGCATCGAGTTCTCTACAACCCAGCGATCGATCTGCGGCATCAGGTTGTAACGTTCCGCAGCGGGAATGAAGTCGTTCGGGCGCGCGATGGTGCCGTCCTCGTTTACGAGCCTAAGGAGTACTTCCAGCTTGGGCTTGACCTTGCCGCTGCTGTCCAGGGGTACGATCGGCTGCTGGTAGAGAATGAAGCGGTTTTCCTCGATGGCGCGGTTTATCTTTCCTATCCATTCCATGTCGCCGCGGCGCTGCCTGAATTTTGAATCCTGGGGATGGAAAACCGTGGTCTTGCTGCCGCCTTCTTCCTTGGAGAGATGGCAGGCGTCATCGGCGGCCGCGAGCACAGCGTGTATGTCGCCCACTTCACGGTCGATAGGTACGATCCCGATGCTCAACGAGACGGGAAACGCCAGGTTTTGCCAGATGAAACGTTGCTGTTGGATAGCGGTTTGCAGGCGGGTGGCGACGTTGGAGCTGTCGGTCGAGTCGCAGTTCATCAGGATGACGGCAAACTCGTCCCCGCCGATGCGCGCGGAGATATCCTGACGCTGTATGTTCGTCTGTATGTGGCTGGCTACCAGTCGTAGAAGCTCGTCACCGGCCATCGCGCCGCACGTATCGTTGACCGCCTTGAACCGGTCAACGTCCATTACAATCAAGGCATGCGATCCGTTGGTGAGCTTGACGTTCTTGATGATCTCGCCGAGTTTGTAGCTGAACTCCTCGCGGTTGGACAGGCCGGTCAGGTTGTCGTGGCTCGCCTGATAGTTGAGCGTATCTGATAGCCGCTTTAGTTCGGTTATGTCCCGCATGGTGATGACGAAGCCTTCTGTGGCGTTGTCGCTCTCGTGAATGCGCGTTATGGACCCGTCTACCATGAGGCTCTGGCCGAGTGCGTTGCGAACGGGCACCTCGTTGAAGAACAGGGCCTGGTCGGTGACTTGGGCCGCAGCCGCCAGGAGATCCTTCTGGGTTTTTACGTCGGTGAGGGTGAGGAACTGCGAGATATTCTTGCCGCGGGCCGCGCCTTCCCGGAATCCGGAAATTTCCTCGGCGACGGGATTCATGAACTGTATCTTCAGGTCCATGTCTGTGGCGATGATACCGTCGTTGATCGAATGGAGTATTGCGCTGAACAGGCGCTCCTGGCGGGTCAGTTTGCCTTCCATTGAGTGCTTGTACAAGGCGATGTCGATGGTCGTATAGAGTTCACGTTCCTTGAATGGTTTGAGGATATATCCGAAAGGCTCGGCTTCTTTCGCGCGTTCCAGTGTCCGTTCATCGGTAAATGCTGTCAGGAATATAAAGGGAATGTCGCGCGATGCCTTGATGGCCAGGGCTGCCTCGATGCCGTCCATATTGCCACCGAGCATGATGTCCATCAGGATAATGTCTGGCAGAAGCTCGAGAGCCATGGATATGGAGGTCTCACCATCGTTGGCCATACCGACAACGGAATAGCCGAAGCGTTCCAGCCGTCGTTGGAGGTCAATCGCGATTATTTTTTCGTCTTCTACGATCAGGATCCGTTCATTGTTCATCAAGAAGGCTCCAAATTCAGGATATCCACTCTTATGTGAAAACAGTATAAACTATTTGACCGGGATATCGAGTGCCTTACGAGAGAAATATCCGTGTTATGGCACCTGCAGCCCCGGAACCGAGGATTATCCATAGCGGATTGATCTTTGTAAAGGCGGAGACTCCAAAGGCAAGCATGGATAACGCTGCCGTGGTCCAGGACGAGGCTACCTGCGGTGCAAAACTCCATAGGGTCATGGCCAGAAGCCCGACGGTGCCGGTCTTGAGTGCTTCCGTCAGCTTGCTTCCCGTGGCGATTGACTTGCGCGCCAGTACGCAGACGATAAAGGCCAGAGTCATGGGCGCCGCCACCACAGACAGCGTGGCGGCAAGTGCACCCCAGAACCCGAAGAGCCGGAAGCCCACAAGGGTTGCCGTATTCATCGCGACCGGTCCCGGAGTAACCTGCGCTATCGCGATCAGGTCGGTGAAAGCTTCCGGACTCAGCCAGCCCCTTCCAACGACATCGGCGCGGATGATGCCAACGATGGTCCATCCGCCGCCAAACGCGGCCGCGCCTATCTTCAGGAAGGTGAGGACCAGCTCGATCATTGCTCCTTCCTTTCGGTGAGACGGGCGACAACCACGATACCGAAGAATACCGGAACCGCCCAGGTTCCCGCCAAGACGAGGGCCAATGCTCCGGCGACCGACAGGATACCGCGCATGACCGTCCATGAGCGCTTGCGAATCATCCTGAACGCCAAGGCCGCCACGAGGCCCGGAACCACCGCGAACGCTCCGTCAAGGAAACCGCGGACAACCGGATGCTCGTCGGCGGCTCCGAGGAACGAGGCTACCAACAGTATCGCGAAGAAGGGAGGTAGGAGAATGCCGATGGCCGCGGCGGCGAAACCCCGTGCGCCAGCAACCTTGCCGCCAACCAGTACGGCGGAATTCAGGGCCAGAGGTCCGGGAACGCTCTGGGCAGCGGCGAAGATGTCGTAGAATTCAGCCTCTGGCAGCCAGCCCTTGCGTTCCACGGCTCTTTGGATGACCGGCACCATAACGTAGCCGCCGCCGATGGTAACAGCCGATATGCCGAAGAACAGTGAGAAGATGGACAGGAAGCTCGGTGGCTCTGACGTGGCGCCTGCCGTTCCATGCGTGTGTCCGGCGTCGGTCTTCATGCGGGCTCCTCGGTTATAGGCAGGGCGCCATCCAGGTTAAAGTCATCGGGGTCAGCAGTGATCTCTGCTGAATGACCGCTTCGCAGGTAATAGATGATGGCCTTGGCGGGACGAACGAACAGATCGGAGGCCGCCTTGCGGTACACGGCAAGCTGGAACTCGTGCGCGGCCGGTTCTTCATGGCGGTCGGTCTTGAAATCGATGACCGTAACGCCTGAGGCATCGCCGTAGACCAAGTCCATCGCGCCGCTCAGGTAGACCGGCCCCCGGCTTGAGGCGGCGCGGTAAACGAACGGGTATTCCGTACGGAATATGGCCGGGAGATCGGTAAGCGTGCCGGAATCCGCTATTGTAGTAGAGGCGATTTTCGCCCTTCGGGCTTCATCCGCAATGCCCGAGTGCGAGAAGCCCTCGGCAAGCCTGTGTGCCTCGGTCAGGAGCTGATCCCTCCTGTCGGTAGACATCCGCGACAGTTTGCGGTCAAGGCCCGTCGAGGCGCGGAACGGCTCACGCGGCGCGACCAACGCGGATTCGACCGATTCATGGCAGAGGGTACCGAAGTCAGCCTCATTGAACTCCTCGTCAAGGAAGATAGAGTCCGCCGTATCCATCCTTGTCTCTCGCGGGTCGCCTGCGCCATCCGACCCTTCCGCCAATCGTTCGGGAGCGCGGTTGGCCTCTATTTTCGCCGCTATGCCGGTAACGGAGAAGCGAGCGCGCCTGGAAGGTGGCAAGGGAGCGTCCAGCGAGGCAATGAGGGCAGCCAACGACGCCCCTTCGGAGCCGGAACGGGAAACCGTACCGTGGTAGTCGGCGAGCGTCAGGCAGGGAATCGATTCGGTAGTGAGCAAGGTTGTTTCATCTACAGGTTGCCGCGGCGCCGAGTCAACATCCTTGGCATTGGCGGGGCCGATCCATGGCCATGAGCGCCTGAGCAGACCCCGGAAGCTTTTACCCTGATCGTCGGATGCACTTGGCGCCTTTCCCAGGAGGTACAGCCGGTTGATGGCCCTCGTGCAGGCCACGTAGAAAAGTCGAGATGTCTCGGCCAGGCCCTCGTCCATGATCCTGTCACCGTCGTCCCGGGCCATGGCATCCAGAGCCTTGTCCAAAGCGGCCAAAGCGTCGACCGGATCGCCCGATGCGTCCGGCAGGCGCAGCGAGAATCCAAAGCGCCGATTTCGGCGAATGGGAGAACTACCATCATTCCTACCGACGTTTTCGACTGAAGGCAGAATGACCACAGGGAATTCCAGTCCCTTGCTGGCGTGTACGGTCATGACAGAGACGCCACGGGCGCTTTCGCGCGGGACGCTCAGCTTGTCCAGCTTTTCCACCCGACCGATATATTCTTCCAAGCCTGAGACGAAGTCCGAAAGCCTCTCGCCGCGGGCGTCTGCCGCCTGTGCGAGGGCCCATGCATAGTCGAAATGCTCCAGGTAGGCGGCGTTGGCCGGATCCTTGAGTACGTTCCAGCGGAGGCCCCGATCGTACCAGAGCCAGGCGACGAGCCGTCGAAGGGGTTCTCGATCGGCGCGTGCTCCGAGTCCGGCCCACGTATCGCGGGCGGCCAGGTAACGCGGCCTGTCGGCTACCGGCAGATCGTCGGCATCGACGCAAAAGGGTTTTTCATCACCGGACAGAAGCAGCCGGGCTATCGAATCGTCGGACAGGCGCGCGAATGGACCCCGGAGCAGCGTGGCGTAGGCGTGGCGGTCATCCGGGTAGGCTGTCAGGCGGAGCGCCGCATACAGATCGCCCAGGATCGATTCGACATAGAGGCCGGCGGTCGAGGTTGCCGTATACGGGACACCGGCCAGGCGCAGGTGTCGTTCCGCGACGTTCTGGGATGCCGTCGATCTGAACAGGATCGCGATGTCCTCATAGCGGCAAAGGCTGGCTTCCTTGCGGCCCCCACGCCCCTTGCAGGTCACGGGAACGCCATTGTCGACAAGATCTCGAATCAATTGGGCAATGGTATGGGCCTGCGTTTCTTCGGCTTTCATTTGGTTGTCGTCTTCAGGCCGGTCTGTCTCGAGATATCGAACAACGGGTTGCAGGCCTTCGGTAACCGGGCCCGGCTCGAGCGGCACGAAGCGGGCCTCGTATTCGCGAGCCCAGTCCGCGTCCGGGGGAGGGAGGATGCTGGAGAAGGTCGCGTTGAAAAAGGTGATAAGCCCGGGCTCCGAGCGGTAGTTGACCGTGAGTTCGTGGCGCCCGAGGCCGCCCGGAGAGCGTTCCAGCTCGGCGGCCAAGCCCCGGAAAACGGTGACGTCGGCCTGCCGGAACGCGTAGATGCTCTGCTTCTCGTCGCCAACGAAGAACAATACGCCCTGCCGAAGGTCATCAGCGGCAGGTATGCCGTCCACCGTATTGTCGAGCCTCTCGGCCAGGAGGTACAGCAGATCCTTCTGAAGGGAGTTGTCGTCCTGAAATTCATCAATCATGATGGCGTCGAAGCGACGCTTGTACCAGTTTCGCAGGTCGCGATCCAGGATCAGGGTATCCCTGGCCATGGCGGCCACATCCGCGAAACCGAGCACACCCGAGGCGGAGCGCTCAGCCGCCGCGCCCTCAAGAAAATCCTTCAGGAAGTCCAGGGCCGGTCCTCGACGATCATCGAGCAGAACGTCGCACGCGAAGGCGGCTGCCTCCAGCCTCGAGCGCAGGTTTTTAGCCTCATCATGGTAGTACAGGGCAGCCTGGCTCTTGCCCGTGGCCTGGCGCATGGCCTTGAGCGACCGGTATCGTTCCGCCGCGGACTTGAGTGCCGCATGGTCATGGGTATCCGGCGGGTTCGCGGGAAAGGCGGTAGCTGCCTCGACCCAGGCAACGGCGCCGGCTGTTCCTCCGGTGTCCAGGTCGACGCCTGCGGCCAGGGCGGCTCTGATGGCTTCGTGCATGGATACTATCGCGGCGCTGACGATCCGGTTCTGATCGGCCGGGTCGAAGCTCTCGTCCAGGGCGCCGAGCAAGCCACCGCGGCCGGCGGCGAGCGAACAGAGAGCGTCCAGTGCCCTCTCGAATCCAGTCACGGCGATGAAGTCCCTGATAGGCGACTTGGCGACGCGGGCCAGCAGGTAGTCCGTTGCGAAGATTTTGGTGGCATCGCGCGCGGAATCCTCGTCGATGGAAAAGTCCGGCGGCACGCCCCAGCGCGCGGAGCCGTTGCGTGCTATCTCCGAACAGAAGGAATCCATGGTGGATACGCGCGAGGCGGGAAAGGCTTCGAGTGCTCTTGCGAAATCTGGATCGTCCCCGGCGCATTCGGCGAGCATGCCTCGTATGCGTTCCCGCATCTCGGCGGCGGCCTTGTTGGTAAAGGTCAGGCAGAGGATGCGTTCGGGAGCAATACCCCGTTCCTTGACGAGGGCCAGGTAGCGTACGGAGAGTACCCGCGTCTTGCCTGAGCCAGCGCCGGCGGCCACCACTGCGTTGCGCGTCTCGCGTACGGCTGGTAGCTGCCGGTCGGGATCCAGGGCGCCCAGAAGTTCGGTCCAATGCGACATGATCACGTCACCTCATATCGGACCCTGCAGATCGACCTGTAGCCGCAGTTCTGGCATACGGTCTCCTGGTCGTCCGGATCCGGGACGAATATCTCGCCCCTGCGAAGGATGACCGCCGCTCGCGCGCAGGCTTTTTCCAGGGCATCCCGCAGCCCGGATAGGCCTTCCGGGCCGACTGCGGCGTCCTTGTCCGGCCCGAAGGCGCAGCGGAGTCTCTTGCCTCGCGCGTCTCCTTCTATAGAAAGATAATAGGCGGCCAGGGGTTCGTAGCCGGCGGCCAGGGTGAGCGCGGCGTAGGCGGGCATCTGGTACCTTCCCAGCTCCCCGGATTCGCCGGGTCGCAACTCGTCCTTTCCTGGTAGGCGCCCTTTCTTGAAGTCGACGATGATGGCTTGGCGAGGAGCGTTACGATCGTGGTCGGCGGATGCGGCGCATACCAGGTCCATCCGGCCGGTCAGTCGGGTCCCGCCGTCACCGAGCGGCGTCGAAAGATCGGGGGTCTCCACGAGCACGGGGACCAGGCCGTCCAGCAATGGAAGCAGCGCGTCCAGCGCTCGTTGCAGGTCGCGTCGCATGGACGGCAGGGCAGATCGGAGGAGGATCCCGGCCAGTACGCCATGTTGTCGCTCCATGGCGACCACGGCAGCGTCCAGTGCCGCGAG
>SPCK01000151.1 GCA_004525355.1 Spirochaetales bacterium | reverse complement strand
CTATAGAAGAGAAAAATCTCGACCAGATTGTCCCCGTCCATCCTTCGCGCCAGCCCCTGGATAAAGGCGAGTTCCCATTGGAAATTCGGGCTGTTGTATGTCGCGTCCGTGTAGACAGGATCGCCGGTTATCAGGTCGCGCAGGTTGGTCCAATCCTGGTAGCCGCCGCCAGCCTTGAGAAAGAGCTTTGTCTGGCCCACCAGGTCCAGGTCGAGTCCCGTATACGTTACCGTAACGTCAACCCCCGTCGGTATGTAGCTGTACAACCACCGAACGCCGTCCAACCCGACCTTTACGTCCGAGTCCTGGGCGCTGGCCATGGCGATCGCAGCCAGTGAAAGTGCAATCGCCACTGCCATCCGACGCATGCTGGCCTCCCCTTACGCCCTGGTAGCCGAACCGAGGACTTCCAGATTTTTGTGCATGTACAACTTCTTGAGTTCGTCGCGGGCCGGTCCCAGGATCTTGCGGGGATCGAATTCATCCGGCTTCTCCGTCAGGACCTTCCGGATCATGGCCGTCATGGCCAGCCGACCGTCGGAATCGATGTTGATCTTGCAGACGGCGCTCTTGGCGGCCGTGCGCAATTGCTCCTCGGGAATGCCAACAGAGTCGGCAAGCTTGCCACCATATTTTTCGATCAGCTTGATATATTCGGGCGGGACGCTTGACGAACCATGAAGGACGATGGGGAAGCCCGGAATCCGCTTCTCGATCTCCTTCAGGATATCGAAACGCAGCGGGGGCGGAACCAGGATGCCGTCGGCGGTCTTGGTGCACTGCTCGGGCTTGAACTTGGTGCGTCCATGGCTGGTACCGATTGAAATGGCGAGCGAATCGACCCCGGTCTTGCCGACAAAATCCTCAACCTCATCGGGTTGGGTGTAATGGCTGTGCTCGGCCGAAACGTCGTCCTCGACTCCCGCCAGCACGCCCAGCTCACCCTCGACGGTTACGTAATCCTTGCGGGAATGCGCGTACTCGCACACTTTTCTCGTCAATTCCACGTTCTCGTCGTACGGCAGGTGCGATCCGTCGATCATGACGCTGGAAAAGCCATTCTCTATGCAGTCGACGCAGAGTTCATAGCTGTCGCCGTGATCGAGATGCAGAACAATGGGAATCTCGTACCCCAGTTCCTTGGCATACTCGACGGCGCCGCGGGCCATGTTGCGCAGGAGGTTTGAGTTGGCGTACTTGCGAGCGCCTGAGGAAACCTGCAGGATCACGGGACTCCTGGTTTCCACGCAAGCCTGGATGATGGCCTGGAGTTGTTCAAGGTTATTGAAATTATAGGCAGGCAGGGCGTATCCACCGGATACGGCTTTCTTGAACAACTCGACCGTATTGACAAGTCCGAGTTCCTTATAGCTGGTCATTGGCGTCTCCTTGCTACGTGAGTCAGTAAATCTGTTCCGGGCGAAACTTGATGGCTCCGCTCCATATTATAACTGGAAGTCTAGGGTCTGGGTCCGTCAGGCGTCAAGAGCCGGCCATCCGGACTTGCGACACGCCCGGACATGGACTAGTATGATGCACATGAAGCACCAGCGGAAGCCCCGACGCAGGATGCCTGCATGCGTCCTGTCAGGCGCACTTGCCTTCCTGGTGGCCATTTCCTGCACGCAGGGACCTTCCGGAGGACTGGCGCTGATCGATCCGATATTTGACGCGCTGGTCCCCGATGCCGCCGGGCAGTTCAGACGAGTAGCTGGCCGGTTGGTCGTCCTACCGAAAGAAAAAGCTTCGGCCGCCATGCACGCCGCCATCGATCGAGCCTCACCGTCATGGGTCCTGCTTTCTCCCCTGCTTCGCGTGGAAGTGCCCGGTTTGCTGGCTTCGAGACCGGACCTGAAGATAGCATGCATGGGTCAAGGCTCTCCGGACACCGCGGCAGGATCGGTCTATACGGTCCGTTTTTCAGACAGGGAGGCGGCCGACCTGGCCGGTACGGTGCTGGCGACGGAATCGATGTCGATGGAGGACAATGGCCATGGCATCCTCGTTGCGGGAATCTTCTCCGGAAAGGACGCGGATGCCTCGGCCAGGGCATTCAGCGAGGCTTTTTCCGCTGCCGCAGGTGGCCTGGTGCCTATTCTTGAAGTGGAACCATCGGGCTGGTCCACCGAGGCCGCCGACCGGTTGCGGGAACGAGACATCCGTCTTGCCTACGTTTCCGCTTCCACCGCGGATGTCAAACGCTGGACGGAAGCTTCATTCGACGAAAGCGTACGGTTCATCGTCATGGCTCCCCCCATGGAATATCCCGCATTGCCGCGGGCTTTCGGAACCATCACCTGGGACATGGGGGCTTCGCTTTTGTCTCTGATAGGCAGGATTCGTGCTGAAATTCCCGGAGAATGGCCGGGAACGTGGCAGTTCGTACGTCAGGAGTGAAAAAGGGTGTATTTTGATTTGACAAGGCAACTTCTAACCAAATATACTTCTATCGGCACTTGGTCGGATAATTCGATGGGGCACTATTAAGGAGTAATCCGGATGAAACAGCGCGTCGTAAAGGCGATCGGCCTGTCCCTTGCCTTCATTTTCATGCTGTCGGCGGTTCAGGCATTCGCCGATGACAGCACCGTAACCCTGGAATCGGTGATCGTACAGAGCTTCGACGACGCCGATGCTCAGCCTTGGTTCGTCATCGGCAGCAAATTCGCTACCGCAGGCTATCCCAAGCTGGCTTATGTCAATACATGGCCCATAGCCCTTCAAGGCGCGAATCCGAGCGACAAGAACCTGAAGAGCCTCGGTATCGCCATGCTGTTCGACCGCAAGGAGTACAACTGGGTTGACATCGTCCCCGGCACCAAGACCGGATCCGGCGAATCCATATCCTACGCTCCCCGGGAGCTCGATCTCCCCGGTCGGGTCAATTCGGTCAATATGTGGATCTGGTCGGGCAATTACGACTACTACATCGAAGCCTACATCAGGGATTATACCGGCATTGTACATGTCGTTCCCATGGGAAACCTCAGTCACATCGGCTGGAAGAACTTCCGTGCCAATTTACCGTCGAACATTCCCCAATCCAAGAAATACCTGCCCAAGCGCGAGACGTTGACGCTGGTCAAGTTCCGTATCTGGACCAGGCCGACAGAAGTGGTTGCCGCGCCGACGAGACCCGATGCGCCGCAATATGAGAAAGCCATCTATTTCTACCTGGACCACTTCAAGGTGCTTACAGACACTTTTGAATCGCTCTATGACGGCGACAGCCTGACGGATCCCAAGTTCATGAACGACGTATGGGGATCCGGAGCTTCCAACTAAGGGGAGATTATGAAACGAATCATCGTCGTTCTTATGGCAATCGCCGCTCTCAGTTCCGTGGCAGCGCAGGAAACGGTAGGTAATCCCGACCCCAACGCCATAGGGGCGGATACGGCGCAACAGAAACTTCAGGTGGTTTCTGTGGATAATTTCGAGTATGCCGGATTCTGGAACGCGTACATCTCTCCTGACGAAGGTTATCTGCAGGGACGGCTTTTCTCCGGGGGGCCGGCAGGCAAGGCAGACGAGCCCAAGCCGGAAGAACGCTACGCCGGCATCGATCCGAAAATCGCCGACAAGTATTCCTATGGCGTGCGGATCGATTTCTTCCGCCGTGGCTATAACGAGGTATATATCCTTGCCCAGAAACCTCTGCCTATCGAAGGCATCACCAAGACCATCTCCGTCTGGGTCGCAGGCAGGAATTATAACCACACGCTGAAGCTCCTGGTCGAGGATTTCTTCAACAACCGTTTTGAGCTTTCGCTGGGCAAGTTGAATTTCCAGGGCTGGAAAAAACTTTCCGTTGCGATACCGCCCCAGAATCCCGACGGCCGATCCGGTATCATACAGCGCAACTATCATTATACCAGCCAGATGGGCCTGAAAATTGTCGGCTTCAAGATCGAAGCGGATCCGATGGAGGCTTTCGGTTCATATTATATCTACTTCGACGACCTGAGAGCCATTACCGACCTGTTCGCGGAGGATTCCCGCGACCGGGACGACATGGTCGACGGTTGGTGATCCAACCGACTATTTGAGGAGGGGCCCAAGAAGGGCCCCTTTTTTTTCTATGGACCGGAGAAGCTCATGAATCATTTCGAATTCCTGAAACGCGTATATTTCTTCAAAAATCTCGACGATGAAGAAATCAGGCTGGTACTATCCGTCTGCCACGAAGCGCGGTATGCGCCGGGCGAAGTGCTGTTCCCCGAAGGCGCTGTCGCCGACCGGTTCTATATAGTGATAGAGGGCCGCGTTGAAGTCTGGAAGAACTTCAATGACCCCAAACCGGATCTTCTGGGTGTGCATGGTCCTGGCCATTTTTTCGGGGAAATGGCACTCGTCGACGATCTTCCTCGGTCTGCAACGGCAGTATCCCGCGAGGATACCCTCGTATTGTTCCTCTACCGGGACGACTTCCATGCGCTTGTTCGCGGTCATTCGTCCATTGCGCTCTCTGTCATGATGTCCATGTCATACGTGGTGCGCAGATCCAACGAAGTTTACGTCGAGGATCTGAGCAAGCGTAATGAAGAACTCGAACGAGCTTACGCGGAGCTCAAACGAGCGCAAGCCGAGCGTCTGAGGAACGAGCGGCTTTCGACGCTCGGTAATTTTTCCTCGTTGATACTCCACGACATCCGTAACCCGTTATCCATCATCAAGGGTCAACTACAGCTTATGGCTATGCATCTCGATGACCAGGAGAGGCTGCGCAAATCCATCGAAGCCTTGTCCGGCGAGACCTCCCGCCTTGAACGGCTGGCAGGTGAGTTCCTCGATTTCTCGAGGGGGGAAGTCAGGCTGGACTTCAATATCGTTGACCCAACCGAACTGCTGGAAAAAATAACTACGGCATTGAGTCCGCGGCTTGAACGTGACGCGATCCAGCTTGTCGTGAAATCGGAGGCCCACGGACCTGCCCTTATGGACGGCGAGCGCATGACCCGTGTCCTTCAGAACCTGGCGGACAACGCGCGAAAGGCCCTCCTCGATTCCGATGAACGCATCCTTACCCTCAGTTCGCGGTACGATGAAGAGAGCCTAGTAATCGAAGTAAGCGATACGGGTTCAGGCATGACGCCCGAAACGCTTTCACATATCTTTGAACCATTCTATTCCGCTTCCGGACGCGGCGGCACTGGACTTGGCCTCCTTATCGTTCGCAACATCGTGGAGGCGCATGGCGGTACGCTGGACGTACAGTCGGAACTGGGTAAAGGGACGGTTTTTACGATACACATCCCGAGAAGGGCCTGAATTTATTTGTAAAAGTACTATCCTCTGTGTAAATTATATAAATACTAATGTATAAGGAGACACTATGCGAAACGTGTTGGCAGGCATTCTAGCTTGCGTTGTTGCCACTTCGGTTTATGCCCAGACACCAATCCAGGACGGCACGATACAAAAAGGAGAATACTCCATTACGGATACCCAGTCCGGAATAACCATAGCCGCTTCATTGTCCAAGGACGGATCAACCTTGTATATGGCGGTAAGCGCCGCTACGGCCGGTTGGGTGTCCTTCGGAGTCGGCTCGCCCCGCATGAACGGTTCATACATGATCTTCGGATTCCAGAAGTCTGACGGGGTGCGCGTCATATCCGAGGAAACGGGAAAGGGACACAGCCACAGCCCAAATAACAAATCGATGGCAACCGCCTTCATCACCGAAATGAACGGTGTAACGACCCTCGAAGCAGCGTTCCCGGCTACCGGCTTCATAAAGGCCGGCATTTTGGACGTAATCGCCGCGATGGGTAAGCGGG
>SPCK01000492.1 GCA_004525355.1 Spirochaetales bacterium | reverse complement strand
GGCCAGTGCACTGGCCCTGTCCTTGGCGTTTTCCGCCGCGCTGCGCGCCTTGAGCAGAATGTAGAGCCTGTCATTTGGATCGACTCCCGCGAAAGCATCCAGCAAGGGCGAGGCGAGCTTGTACTCTCCGCGTTCAACCAGGAGATGCGCGCGCATCAGCAAGAACCGAGAATCCATCGGGTCTTCAAGCAATACGGTCGTTATCAGCGGCAGGGCCTCCGCCCATCTACCTGCGCCGTAAAGGGCATTGGAATAAGCGCGCCGGTAGGCCAGGTTTCCCCTGACGGACGAATCCACTTGCGAGAGCACATCCATCGCCTCGATCGCCTTCCCCGAAGCGACGAGCAGGTTGGCTTTCCCGAAAGCGGCGGGATAACAATCCGGGGCTTCATCCAGGGACTTGGAGAAGGAAGCCAGCGCGCCAGCGGCATCTCCGGAGCGCTCGAGGGCAAGCGCCCGGGAAAGTTCCGCAATCGCGGATGGTATGCCGAGTCTGCTGAAGCGCTCGAACGCTGACAGGGCGGAAATCGAGGCAGCAGGAGTCTTTACCCGAAAAACCACCAGGAGGGGCATCAGGTCGAACAGGGGGCCCGCTCCGTCGGGAAAAGCCAGGGGTCGCCCGTTGCGGGCGTCGATGAAAGCCTTGGCCAGAGCATTCTCCGGTGGCGCCTCGGCGGGTGCAAGCTGGGTGGCCGTAAGCTCCGGATAAACGAGTCTGGCAATTTCGTGAGCCAACCAGAAGTAGGTCCTGGCCTCCGCTTTGTCAACAAGCAGGGCCTGATCGGCAGCAGACGCGGCTTTCTCCAGAGAAGCCGGGGATCCGAGTAGTATCTGTCGCTCTATCCCGAGTCGTTCCGCCTGAATGGCACTTATGCCATCAGCGCCGGATAATGCGCTGCCTGGGCGGATATCCGGGGTGGTTACGCAGGAAAAAGTCAATATGCACAGCAGTGCGAACAGGGGAAGTTTCTTTTTCATGTCTTCCCGGACGTTCCTTCATCCTGGTGCGGCAACGCCCTGCTGAACAGCCAGAAAACGAAGAGCATGACCCCCGCGGCGACCAGGAGAGTCGGCCACCAGATGGCAAGAAAGCTTTTGAAGCGCATCGAACTGAAGCCGAATGAAAACACCGAGAAGAAGCCTCCAAGGAAAACGAAACCAGCTGCAGGCACAAGATACGTGGCCTTGGCGCGGTGATATCTGAGAATCCCCGAGGGAATCATACACAGACCGGCGATTACCACGAACAGGGGCCAATAATCGGCAAGCTTGAGCTCCAGGAGCCCCGCCACAAGGTGAAGTATGGCGGAAACAGCAATAAAGAACCCGACATAGAACGTATGCGTATAGCGCTTTCGAATCAACCCGACATAGCTGTAAAGGATGGCCGCGGCGAATACAAGAAGGGGCCACAGGGCTGTGGCTTGTTCCTGGATTCCGGTCGTCAACAAGAGAATACCCGAGCCCGCGACGATGAGCGCAAGCGAGAGGATGAAAAAAACATGCCGCGAAACGGGAATCTTGATGTCCATGCGCTAATCCCTCAAGTATATTGTATCCATTCAGACTGAGCTTGCCAACGGTTTTCAGCACATGTTATAGTCGCCCACGATGCGTTTCGCCGGTTTCACCGCCTTCGTGCTCTCCTGCACCCTCATTTTCTCCTGCACCCTTCCGCGGAGCTACTATCTGCGGGCCCCCGGTGTTGACAAACAGGAAATGCAGGCTCTTTTCAGCCTCCTCGACGGTCCCGACCTGAGCGAGGAGGAACGCTTCGCGGTCATCCAGAAGATCGGCAATACCATGCTCGATCGAGAGGATTACGGATGGCTGGAATCCCTGTTGTCCGACGAGATTGCCCGGAATCCAGACGGCCCCTATAACGCGATGCACATGCTTACCATGGCCTGGGCTTATTCCAGACAGGGCGCAGAGAAGATAGCCGCGCTTTATTACGATCGTATCATCAAGAACTATACCGATCTTACCGTCGACGGCGAGTCGATCCACTACGCATGCCTGAGGCGCCTTATCGCGCTGGTACCGGAACCCGAGCGCCGGATCGAATTTCGG
>SPCK01000441.1 GCA_004525355.1 Spirochaetales bacterium | reverse complement strand
TGAGGGTGGGCGCTTTGACTATGTTTTCGTGCATTCGATCCATTTGACACTGGTGGAAGAACGGTTCCGCGTGGATGACGCGGGCAACCTTCACCTGTTTGAGCTCCGCTACGAGAATTCCGGCGTGGGAATGCCCGCAGACGAGGAGGGCGGGTACCGTCTGGAAGACGGACGCTTTATCCTTTTGATGGACAGGACATTCGAGAGAATTCCGTTGTTCGTTTCAATCGTGCCCGGGCACGGAGTCTCTACAGGCGGGAAGTTTTATCCCTTTACGGACTGGGCCAAACCTGAGGATGTGCTTGTACTATCCGCAAGGGCGCATTATTAACAGGGAGATG
Source organism: Spirochaetales bacterium (assembly GCA_004525355.1). GTDB lineage: Bacteria > Spirochaetota > Spirochaetia > Treponematales > UBA12059 > UBA5200. Next base: position 2,034 of record SPCK01000441.1, on the reverse strand, counting down.
ATAAAGTCGGTTACTTTGCATGCTCCTTTGGCGATTGCTCGCATTCCCAACGGTATGCTGCGCAATTGCAACATCAATGTAACTGCCGGCAGCACGCATCGGCGGCTTGTCAGCAGCCTGTCAATTCAGTTTCGGAGGTTTTATGAGCGACACCAATTCCCAGGCAACGGAAGTGCAAGACACTGACGGAGTTCAGGATGTCATGAAGAAATACGACAAGGAGTCGAATTTCAGAGTTCTTAAAGGTTTTGCCGCGAGGATTATTTCCGCGATTGCGATAGTTTTTTCCTGTTTCCAGTTGTATACCGCGGTATTTGGCGTCCTTGACGCGATGATACAGCGTTCCATCCACCTTTCGTTTGGACTTTGTCTCGTGTACCTCCTGTATCCCACCAGCAAAAAATGGGCCCGGGACAAGATGCACGCCTTGGATCTCGGCCTGGCCGTGCTCGGTGCCGCAGTACCGATGTACATCATTACCAACTACCAGCAACTCGTGCAAAGATCGGGCTCGGTGACGCCGCTCGACATGGTAATCGGAGTCATCGGAGTATTGCTCGTAATCGAGGCGGCGCGCCGCGTAGTAGGCTTGCCCATCATCATCATCGCGACAGTCTTCATGATCTACGCGCTTGTGGGACCGTACATTCCAGGAAAACTCGCCCACCGCGGCGTAGCTGTGGATACCTTGGTCGGCCACCTCTTTTTTACCACTGAGGGCGTGTTCGGCATACCACTCGGCGTTTCGTCGACATTCATATTCCTGTTCATACTGTTCGGTGCGTTCCTTGAAAAAACCGGCTTGGGCCAATTCTTCATCGATCTTGCCAACTCGATAGCGGGACGATCTGTGGGAGGGCCGGCAAAAGTGGCCGTCCTGTCATCCGGTCTCATGGGAACGGTTTCTGGCAGTTCGGTGGCCAACGTCGTCGGCACGGGAAGCTTCACCATTCCCATGATGAAGAAATTAGGCTACAAACCGGAGTTCGCCGGAGCGGTCGAGGCAGCCGCCTCGACGGGCGGACAGCTCATGCCGCCCATCATGGGCGCGGCGGCGTTCCTCATGTCTGAAATAACCGATATTCCATACGTCAGAATCATCGGGGCGGCAGTCATTCCGGCCCTGCTGTATTATTTTGGCGTCTGGGCGGGCGTGCACTTTGAAGCCAAGAAAAACGGGCTGCGGGGACTGACCAAGGAAGAGTTGCCCAACCTCAAGGAAATCTTCTTCAAACGCGGATACCTCATCATTCCGCTCGTGGGAATCGTGTGGCTGCTCGTTACCGGCTATACGCCGATGCTCGCCGCCTTCTATGCGATAATCCTGTCGATAGCCTCGGCCATTCTTGGCTGGTTCGCTCCCCTGCCCATTGCCATCATCCTGTTTGGATTCGCCCTGATAAAACCGATGCTTGGCTTTGTTGGCCCCGTCTCGGCCCCGGGCGCGCTTAAATACTTTACGGAAGTCACCCCACTGGGTATGCTCGCCTTGCTCGGTATTGTCATGCTCGTGGCGGAACTCCTTCATAAACGCGGTCGGATTTCCCCAAGGGAAGTAATCTCCGGGCTTGAATCGGGCGCGCGTGGAGCCCTTGGCGTTTTGACCGCCACAGCATGCGCAGGTATCATCATCGGCGTCGTCACCCTCACGGGGCTGGGCCTCAAGCTGGGATCGGTTCTCGTCGATGCCGCAAACGGCAACCTGTTGCTGACTCTTGCCTTTACGATGGTCACCTCGATTATCCTCGGCATGGGCGTCCCGACGACTGCAAACTACATCATTACCTCCACCATCGCGGCTCCGGCGATCATCATGTTGCTCTCTGCCAAGGCAGGCCTCACCACGGGTGCCATCCTGCCGATTTCAATCATCTTGCCTGCACATATGTTCGCATTCTATTTCGGCATTATCGCGGATATCACCCCGCCCGTTGCATTGGCAGCCTTCGCCGGTGCCGGCATAGCGAAGGGGAATCCGATGAAAACGGGTGTAAATGCGACGAAACTGGCGATAGCAGCCTTCCTCGTTCCATA
>SPCK01000344.1 GCA_004525355.1 Spirochaetales bacterium | reverse complement strand
CACCCCGGCGAGTCCGCCGCCCACTATCGCAAAGTACCGTCAGGCAACTTTACTTTCCGGCCACAGTTGACTATAATATACCCCATAGGGGTATATTATACCTCAGGAGGTTGCCATGAAGAAGATCGTCACAATAGAAGGGATGAGTTGCGGCCACTGCGCCATGCGCGTCAAGAAGGCTCTCGAGGAAGTCCCCGGCGTTACGTTGGCCACTGTCGAGCTTGTCAATGGAAAAGCCGAGGTTGAAGGCGACGGATTGGACGCGAACATGCTACGGGGCGCCGTTGTCAAAGCCGGCTATCAGCCGGTTTCGATATTGCCCTGAATCTCCCGTCTGCGACCGGGAATTGAGCCGGTTGCATCTGAAAATCTCGGTCGCATTGGAAACACTCCAGGTAATTTCAGGCTTCAGCTGAGCGTCAGGCGCTGGCAATCCGCTGTACGCTGGAATTCCCACCCTGACGCTATCCCTTAAGAAAAGGCGCGGGCGACGATACCCGTCATGGTATTCTTCACCGTTTTGTCCATCAGGCCATCCTCGTGGTCAAGGCCCCGGATATATCGTTGCCTTGCGGACGACCGCATACGGCTTGCATGAGCTCGGTGCCCGGCTGGTCGGCTGCGGCGGCAGACCCGATAACAAGGGCCGCAAAGATGAAGGTTCCCTTGGCCAGCGTTTTCATTTCGGGTGCTCCTTGATTGAAATACGCGTTTTCCTCAATACGAAGGAACATTATTCTGACAGTGGCGATGCAGGCCGAAAGCATATTCAGGGATGCCCGGGCGTCTACCTGACGATTCGGGGGGACTCCCAGAAAACCCAGGCTAATGATCTGCCCCCCGCAGGATCAGATCGGCGAAGACAAGGCTCTTGTACCCCGCGCCGGCATGAGCATTGATTCAGCTTTATTGACATACTGCGACTGCCCATCTATCGTGATTGACAGACAGCATGACAAGGATGAACACATGAAACCGGATATACCCAAAGCGAAACTCGGATTCCTACCGACGCCGCTCGCCCCCCTGGGTCGACTTTCGAAATTTCTGGGTCTCCGGGTGCTCATCAAGCGCGACGATCTTACCGGGCTGGCATTGGGCGGCAACAAGACCCGAAAGCTCGAGTACCTTGTGGGAGCCGCGTTGGCGGAAGGATGCGACACGCTGATCACGGGCGGCGCCGCCCAATCCAACCACTGCAGGCAAACCGCAGCGGCCGCCGCGATGACCGGCCTCGACTGTCACCTTGTACTGGGCGGCGAAGAGCCGGAACTAGCGGGAGGCAATCTGCTCCTGGACCGGCTCCTGGGAGCTACGGTCCACTGGTGCGGCCCTCTCCGCAAGGGAGAGAAAATCCCCGAAATCGCCGATGAGCTACGCCGAAAAGGCAAGAAGCCCTACATCATCCCCTACGGCGGTTCGAACGCCCTTGGCGCTCTCGGTTTCGTCGAAGCGGCCGCCGAGCTCAAAAGCCAGCTGGATGCCATGGGTGAGACAGCGTCGGACATCGTGTTCCCCTCAAGTTCGGGAGGTACCCACGGCGGGCTCATAGCGGGGGCGGCGGCGGCAGGCCTACGCGCGCGTATCGTCGGCATACAGATAGACAAGGGCGAAGCCGGCGATCTTCCATTCGCGAACCGGGTACTTGAAATCGCGAGGGATTCCGCTTCGCTCGCTGGTATCGCCGCAAGTTTTTCCAACAGGGACGTACACCTTGAATCCGGATTCACGGGCGGGGGATACGGAGTCGTAGGGGAACTCGAGCGGGATGCGATAGCACTCCTGGCCGGACTCGAAGGCATCCTGGTCGACCCCGTCTATACGGGTAGGGCATTCGGCGCCTTGGTAAAACTTGCACAGGCAGGCGCGTTCGGTTCCGGACCGGTGGTTTTCTGGCACACAGGCGGCTCGCCGGCGATCTTTTCGTATGCGAACGAACTGACAGTGAACCCGGCAGGATCGTAAGACAGTCCGTGATCAGCGCATCAATCCGTCTTTGGACGTGCCCGCTTCAGCAGGGTGTTGAAAGAGTAACCGACTATTTCAACACCCTGTTGGACCTTCCGTCGACTGGGTTACTTGAGTTCGGCCAGCCGTATCGGCCTGGGCTCCGGATCGTCGCCCTCGGTCTTCATGAAATCTTCCAGGAGTTCCTTGCCCTTGCGCGATACCTTCAGCGGGACATGAACCATCAGCTTGATGTACATGTCGCCGCGCTTGGCACCGCCGTTGGCGCCGGGGACGCCCTCCTCACGGAGGCGAAGCATCTTGCCATGCTGGGTTCCTGCGGGAACGGTCACCTTGACTTTCTTCCCATCAATCGTGGGCACCGTGATCTCGCCGCCCAGGGCCGCCTTGGCCATCTGAACCGGCACGGCGCAGTACAGGTCATACCCGTCGCGCTCGAAGAAATCATGGGGCCTTACGTGCACGAATACGAACAGGTCGCCTGCGCGACCGCCGTTTGAGCCGGCATCGCCTTGGCCGGAGACTGACAGGCGCCTGCCGTCGTCCATGCCCGGGGGTATGGTCACCTTTATTTTCTGTTTCTTCTTGCCCAACCCCGAACCGCCGCAGGACTTGCACGGCCGCTCGACGATATGCCCCTCACCACCGCACGTAGGGCAAGGGCTCGCTATCGAGAAGAAGCCCGAACTCCGGCGCACCTGGCCCGAACCCTGGCAGGTCGGGCAAACCTTGCGCCCCCCTCCGGATTCCGAGCCTGATCCACTGCATGCTGCACACGCCTCGTCGCGGTTGTACGCAATTTCGACAACGGTACCGAACACTGCCTGCTCGAAGGACAGTTCCAAGTCGTAACGAAGGTTGGCTCCACGCGGCGTTTCTCCCCGTCGCCTTGCTCCTCCGGCCATGCCTCCTCCGAACAGATTGTCAAAGATGCTGGAAAACCCGCCCATACCCCCGAAAATGTCCTCAAAATCGTGGAACACGTTGGAGAAATCGTGGGCGCCTTGCCCTCCAGCCATACCATCCACGCCGGCAAAGCCAAACTGATCGTAGGCAGCGCGTTTCTGCTCGTCGCCAAGCACCTCGTAGGCTTCGGTACCTTCCTTGAAACGTTCTTCCGAAGCTTTGTCACCGGGATTCTTGTCAGGGTGATTCTGTATGGCGAGCCGTCGGTACGCCTTCTTGAT
>SPCK01000105.1 GCA_004525355.1 Spirochaetales bacterium | reverse complement strand
GCTGTAGTTATGGGTATGGCCGAACAGGTAGGCATCGACGTCTTCGCTTTCCAGCAGTTCCTGAAAGGCGTCCCGTTCCGCGGGATGCGCGTCCAGGGAATCACCGTCGTGCCTCAATCGTCCTGTCAGGCTGTCCGGCTGCGGATAAGCGGGTTCATGGCCGACAACGATGGTATAGATGCTGCTGTCGGCCACAAGCTGGTCTTGAAGCCACGTATACAAGAAAGTGCCGATGGTTCCCGCCCCCCCCGAGGAGGGATCGGTACCGATATCGCTTTCTCCATCGTAGTACTCGTTCAGGACGATGATTCGAATGTTGCCTGCCGAGAAGGAATAACAGGAAGCATTGCTTTTCTCCGGCCCGCCACTGTAGCCGTCCAGGACGGCGGACAATCCAGGAAAATAACCCCGAAGGTAATTCATGTCCGCTGGAGTCTCGGCTTCGTGGTTTCCCACGACGGGAACCCAGGGGAAATCCGATCCCAGCACCGCTTCTACCAAGGACTCTATGGCGAAGGGAGGGTCGACGTCGCCAGGAGACAACAAGAAGGCGCCCGGGCCCTTGCCTGTCATTGCCTGCAAGGCACCGTAGAATTCAAACCGCCCTGTATACCCTCTCATGTCGGCAGCGACCGAAAACTCGAACGCGGGTATGTCGCCCGGAGGATCGATGGCCTCAAGCTCAAGGTCCCCGAACAAGGAACAGCCCGACAGAAACGCCAATGACGCCATCGACACGATGATCGCGAATTGAACGCCTTTTCGCATCATTCCCCCACCAGCACCCTGGACAATGAAACAACGCCTACCGCGTTCGCCGTGCCCGCCGCGTGCGCCTCGGATTCGACAACGATCGTGGTGGGATCTGCCCCCAGCCTTGCCGCCCGGGCCGCGTCGGAACCCTTCACGAACAGCAGGCCGTGCCGCTCGCAGGCGTATTCCAGGATGAAGTCCAGATCCGACGGTCCCGCCAGCACCAGGCGCTCGATCCCTTCACGCTTGATCCGCATCACGAAGCCTTCGATGATGTCTCGGTACAGGCCCGCGTTGCGCGCGGTCCGTCTGAAGTACCTGTAGGTGCGGTGGGCGATCTCATTGACGCCCTCGGGAGACAGCGCGTAATTTATGGTCCGAGCGTTCAGCTTTCGAAGCAATACCCAGCCCTTCTCGGCGAAGCGCTTGAGAAGGGCGTTGGTCATTCCCAGCGACAGCCCGGCCGCCTCGGCGAGGTCCCGCTGGGTAAGTGACCTGTCGCGTTTCTGGGATGAGTAGATGCTCTCGAGGATAGTCAGTTCCGCGTCGTCCGAACGGGGCGGGGCGGGGCTTTCGGCTTGAAGAGTCTTTGTTTCCATAATATGTACTTAATTCCGGAAATCCGGACACGGGGTGGTTTTCCGCCATTTGTGTGCGGAATCGTTCCGGGGACATTTCCCGGATTGGCGTCTGTAGTCCCGAAGCCCCGAGGCGCGGCCGTAACTCGCTGCCCGGAGCGTTCGGAAGTCTGCGTGAACAAGGTCCGTCGCGACAAATGCCGCTATGCGAAAACCGTTCCGGTACTCTGAAGTTACCGACAACCCGACGCTTTGTTCAATCTTCGAACAACTCTATCACGGTAGCTACGGGAATTCAAGAAGGTACGGCCGTGTTCCACCCGCCATCATGCGCGAAATACGACAAAGCCGCTCCCACAAGGAAGCGGCCTGTCATACGGGTTTCTCTGCTTGTTCGCCAGGTTCTCGGTTAGCGGCTTACTTCCTGCCCCGGAACATGACGCGGACCTGTTTGTACAGGCCGTCGCCCTCGCTCTTGGTCTCGATATCGACGATATCGTTGAGCGTTGTATGGACGATACGGCGCTCGAAGGGGTTCATCGGCTCCAGGAGCACCGAGGCCCGTGTTCGGCGCACCTTCTCGGCGATCTCGTACGCCATCTTGACGATGGATTCCTCGCGGCGTATGCGGTAGTTCTCCGAGTCGATGATCACCCGCAGATCCTCGCGGCCCAGTCTCCCCGCGTACACGTTGGCAAGGAGCTGGAGCGCGTCCAGGTTCTTGCCCTTCTTTCCGATCAGGATGGCGGCGCTGTCGCTCTCGATCTTGATGCCGAGCTTCTGCTCCTCGCGGAACAGCACGCTCGTCTTGCACGAATAGCCCATCTTCTCGACGACCGCACGTACGAAACCGAGGAGCCGCTCCTCGAAATCTCCTTCGGGGACCTGCGACGTCGACTGGCGCTCCCCTTTGGTGATAGCACCTCCTGCGGGAGCGTTACGGGCGGCATACGCGGCATCGGGCACCCGGTTGCGGCCCGGCAGGTCGCGCGTATGCACCTTGACGACGGTCTTGCCCTTCTTGAGGAAGCCGCCGCGCTGGGATTCGACAATCTCCACGTCGAATTCGTCCCTGGCCAGCCCAAGCTCGCCCGCGGCGGTTTCGATGGCCTCTTCTTCTGTTCGGCCTTCGAATTCATATATCATATGGATACTCCTGTTGAGCGATCCTTCGCCTCCCCGATGAGGCGGGGGCCCCGACGAGGCGGGAGGCGAAGGCGCGCCTCGGTCTTGCGCTTATTTGCGGCCCTTCTTGATGCCCTTCCCGCCCTTGCCGGCGATGATCTTCGCCTGCGGCGTGGCCGTCGGGGCAGCCAGTGTCTTCTTGTGGGTGATCCGCTTGATAAAGATCTGCTGCACAATCGTCAGGAGGTTGGATGAAATCCAGTACACAAGGAGCCCGGATGGCATGTCGTACAGCACGAAGAAGAAAATAATAGGCATGCCATACATCATCATCTTCATCTGGCCCTGGTTCTGCCCGCCAGAGGACGGGGACTGCATGAACACGCCGTACAGCATCTGGCTGCCGACGTAGAGTATGGGCAGGATGCGGATGGCGGAAACGCGCCAGACAATCAGGTTGATGGTCGGGAAAGTGGCCACCGCCTCGGGTAGGGACAGGTCGAATATCCAGCCCGGGATAAACGATGCGCCGCGCAGGTCGAAATGGTTGTTGAACAGCGCGTACATCGCGATGAAGATCGGGAACTGGATAAGCAGGGGTAAACAGCCCGACAACGGATTGTAGCCTTCCCGCTTGTAGAATTCCGCCATCTCTGCATTGAGCTTCTGCGGATTGCCCTTGTACTTGGCCTGGAGTTCACGGATCTTGGGCTGCAGTTCCTGCATACGAACGGTCGACATGCTCCCCTTGTAAGTCAACGGGAACATAATCAGGCGCACCAGCAACGTCACCATGATGATGGCGATGCCGTAGTTGCCCACGATGGAATAGAACAGGTTCATGGACCACTTGAGTAGGGCTTCCAGCCAACCGAGCATGTTGCCGCCCTCCATCACGCCTTCGAGGTTGTCGCTGGTGCGCTTGAACCCGTTGGCGGTGGGGTCATCATACTTGGCCAGGTCACGCGAACTCTTGGGACCGGCGTAGAAATAGAAGGTGTCGGCCTGGGCGCTCGCATTGATGGCCGGCCTGCTGAGAGCCAGGGAGGTGGTAACCGGATAGCCGTCCAACACAGTACTCGTATAGGTATACGCGTACTGGGCCTGGTCCGGAATGGCGATGAAGGCAAAGTACTTGCCCGCGATGGCGGCCCAGCTCAAGGGATTGGCCAGGGTCTGGCGACCGTTCTTGGGATTGACCACCTTGCGCTTGCCGTTTTCCATGGTGACAAATCTGCGGAAATCGGCGTTCTTGGGCAGATGGTCGTAGCGCGGCCCGATTTGCGGCCCCAGCAACAGGGTATACGCGTATTCGCCATCCCCGATGGGGAGGGCTTCCGGCTTGGAGTTCTCGAACCCGATGGCCACGCGGAACATATAGTCCCCGTCCTTGAACTCGAAACGCTTGCGCAAGACGTACGAGACGATCTCGCCCGCGGAATCGCGGTAGAAGTACGTGCGGTTGAATTCGATAACGCCGGGCGCGGGCCGGCTGGCGTTCATGAAATCGGTCAAGGGAGCGGAACCCGGTCCGCCAATGGCCAAGGATAGTCCGTCCAAGCCATCGGCTCCCGACAGGAACATGTCGACCGGCCCTTGTTCGTCCTTGTGCTTCCTGAGCTTGAGCGAGACAAGCTCGCCGCCCTTGTTGGTGAACACGGCCTCGAAGAGGTTCGTGGACAGAAGGAAAATTTCCTCCCGATCTGGCGCATCCACGGCGGGCAAGCCGGCTTCGGTGATGACCGACGGCATTTCGGCTGTGTCTGCCGCGGGCGCGCTGGTCAGCGTTTGGGCAGACTGCGTCGGGGTAGACTGCGTCGGGGCTACCGCGGTTGTCGGTTCCACAGGAAGCGGCTGCTGGGGGAACAGAATGTTCTGGATAGACACGCCAACCGTGACGACGACGACCATAAGGACGATGGCCAGCATCGTCTTCTTGTCGAAGCTCTTATCGTTTTGATCGTTAAAGTTACTCATGGTACCGGATCAAAGCCTCCCGGGTTATAAGGATGACAACGCAAGATCCTCTTGACGGCGAGGAGGGAGCCGCGCGCGGCGCCGTGTTTCTGGATAGCTTCCAGAGCGTACGCCGAGCATGTAGGATAAAATCTGCAGGACGGCGGCTTTAGGGGCGAGATGACCACCCGGTAGAACCTGATCAGTGCCTCAAGAATGACGACCGGAATGCGCGCCATTCTAACTGGCTCCGAGGCCGGCGCGGCGGACAAGTTCATTCATCTGGGGAGAACGAACCGACGCCTCGTCCGGGCCTGGATAGATGACGAATACGGCATCATAGCCCGCCTTGAGCGAGCCTTTGGCCAGACGCCAGCACTCGGAAACGACGCGTCGAGCCCTATTACGGGCGACGGCGTTGCCATACTTGCGCACGGTAACGAAAACGGCGCGGGAAACAGGACCGTTGTTGGGCAGTACATGTATCCGCATACCCTTGACAGACCAGCGGACGCCTTTGTCAAATACCGCACCGATCTCCCGGCGGGTTCGAATGCGCTCGCGTTTCCTGAACCGGAACTGCGGAGCGCCTCGTTCGTCGTCCTTCACGAGGCTCAGTACTTCTTTTTCTCGTCGGAAATGGACAGCTTGGTGCGCCCCTTGGCGCGGCGTCTCTTCAGGATGGCCCTGCCGCTCCTGGTCTTCATGCGGGCGCGAAATCCGAACTTGCGGACGCGACGGGTCCTGCTGGGCTGATACGTGCGTTTCATGGTAGCGTTCTCCTCGGCGTATGGCTACGGGACTGGCCCGATAGCGTTTCATAGACAATAGCCGCCGGAGTATAGAATTTCTGGCGGTTTTCGTCAACGACCATACAGACAGTCTTTCACCTATAATATATCTATATATTTATATTATATTCACTCAAGGTTTTCAACAATCATTGACATTGTGGATATTCTTACTATTATATTAATGACCTAGTCCAATTCAAGGCGGAATGCATGGCAAAAAGCAGCAAGCGCGTACGGATTTTCTCGGCTCTTGAAGTAGCTAATCTGTGCGGCGTGGTAAACCAGACCGCCATCAACTGGATCAGAAACGGCTATCTCAAGGCTTTCACGACGCCAGGCGGCCAATACAGGGTCTATGCAGAAGACCTGTTCGCCTTCCTGGAGAACCGTGGCATGCGGGTACCGGCTGAGCTCGCGGACACTGAGAATCCGGACGTCGACTGGGCGTGTCTTCTGATCGTCGATGACGATCGCGCGTTGAACGATCTAGCGAAACGTTACTTTGAGAAAAGCGATTTATCGTTTACAATCTATCAGGCGTACGACGGATTTGAGGCGGGAGCCGTGGTCGCGGAAAAGCGGCCGGGGTTCATCGTCTTGGACATCGATCTCCCGGGAATAGACGGCAACAAGATCTGCCGCAAGATCAAGACCGATCCACACTTCGGCAAGCCGTTCATCGTGGCCATCACCGGCCTGGAAGAGGTCTCTGCCAAGGAGCGGATTCTGGCATCGGGAGCCGACGCGTTCATGCCCAAGCCGCTGGATTTCCAGGCGCTCGTCGCCCAGGTCGCAGATTTCGCCGGGAAGGTACGGAACGTTGATGGAAAATAAAAAGCTCATCCTAATCGTCGAGGACGAGGACGCCATTCGGTTGACCCTCAGGGATTACCTGCGCAAGCGCGGGCACGAAGTGCTGGTCGCGTCCGACGGTGTCGGCGCCATCAAACAACTCCTTGACGCCGAAATCGACATCATAATCACGGACTACCGCATGGACGTGCTGGGCGGGGATTATTGGATCAAATTCCTCAAAAAGTACTGCTCCGACAAGAAAGTGCTCATCACCAGCGGTTTCCTGCGTCCGGACTTTTACATTCCCTTCGAGGTCGTGTACAAACCGTTCGATTATTCCGACCTGGAGACCCGTATCCAGGAACTTTTCGTCGCCGGTACGGGAGACGATGACCAGAAAACCTGAGCCTTTGGGTAGAAGCGCTTTCCTTGCCCTTATCCGCGGCCGCGTTCAGGGCATAGGCTTCCGTTACGAGGCCCGCTCTTTCGCCAAGTCGCTCGGATTGACCGGCTGGATCATGAACCTGGACGACGGCGGCGTTGAAACTTGGGCCGAAGGCCCGAGCGCGGCGGTGGAGCGCTACAAGGCATGGCTACGTGTCGGACCTCCGGGCGCCCGCGTCGAAACCATCGAATTCTCGGATCGCCCACCCAAGAACGCATACGCCGCCTTTACCGTCGAATACTGATTGGCCCGCCATTTACCGTAAGGCCGCAAACCGCTACACTTTTGGCCATGCCGATCCGTACACCAGACAGAATCGCCGTCGCGATTATAGCCATCGCCATACTCGCTGTTTCCTGCGCAGGAATCCCGCCAAGTGAAACGCACAGCATGCCGACGCTGAAAATTGACGCTGTCTCCATCCAGATCCTCGACCAGCACGCTTCGCACCTGGATTTCCGGGTGACGCTTCTGAATTCAGGAACGCGCCCCGCGGACGCGACATCCGTATCCGCGATACTTACGGTCGACGGCCAATCCATGCAGACAATCAGTATGCCCCTCGACGCGACCCGGATCCTCCCCGGAAGCGAACTGGCCTCATTGGGTCAGTTCGCCATTGACGCGCGCGT
>SPCK01000112.1 GCA_004525355.1 Spirochaetales bacterium | reverse complement strand
TCTGAAAGCAGCGTTGGCGAACGCGGGGCTGGCCAAAGTCGAGGACAGGATCCGCTTCTTCAGGGCCAGGGCCGAGGATGCGGCCCCCTTCGCCGAGCGCGGCCTGGTAATCGCCGATCCTCCCTACGGCAAGCGCTTGGGTAGTCCCGAGGAAGCCGATGCCTTGTACGCCTCGCTCGGTTCGTTCGTCGAGCGCTTCAAACGCTGGGAGTTGTGCTGGATAGTGGATCGCGAGGATTTCAGCCTCCCGAACGCGTCTTCGTCACGGCGAACGAAAATCGTTGACGGCGCCGAGACCCGCTGGCTACATCGCTTCATTCCCGTGGAGTCCCCTTCCGGTGCACCAGACGGGCAATCAGGTCATGAAGCTTCTCGCGAAAAATCAGTCCAAGGAAAAACAGGACCGAAGCGATACTGACCATCACGATTGCCGTACGATAGTCGCGGTCAAACACGGCTGACCCCATGAAAGCGCTCCCGATGATACCGGGCAGGCGCCCGAGCGTGGATATCACTATAAAATCGAACAAGCCCAGGCGGCTCGCCCCGGCGATATAGGTCAAGGCGTCCTTGGGTATGCCGGGTATGGCGAAGAGCAGGAAGAAGCCGGCGGCCGCCTTGCCGCTGGCTGTTGCCCTTTCTATCCCCATGAGCCGCTCCTCGCCGAAAAGCGCAAGAACGAACGGCCTGCCCAGATAGCGTCCCAGCGCGAAGTTGACCAACGAACCGGCCAGGATACCCAGGACGGACCACAGCGTACCCATCCAGAGGCCGAAGGCAAACCCGCCACCGATTTGCACGATCTCACCTGGTATGACAAACACGACGACCTGTAGAACCTGGATAGCCATGAAAGCAAGCGGCGCCGCCAGGCCGCGGGCGTCGACCCATGACCGGACAGCTTCGGGAGAGCGAAACAAGGCGACGAGCGGGCCTCGATACAATACCGCTATGGAGAGTATGCCGGCGATGAATAGGGGAAAGGCGACGATAGCCGCACACCGCTTGATTCGTTGATTGATATGCACCGACAGAATATACTCGCCGCCGCCATACCGGGCAAGAAGGGTAACTGCAAAATAGCCATAAACTTGGCTTGATGTTCACTCCAAGCTTGACGATTCATGAAAGGACATCTAGCATTACCGGGTGATCGTACCCGTAACCCGCGCTCCTGGTTGGCTCGCCCTTGCAGCGTTATTTCTGATGACGGCCGTTTCAGATTCTCACTCAGAAGGCCTTAATGGAATATTCGGTTTTGGGGCATACTCGGGAGCAGATCGCCTGACGCCCGTATGGCTCCGGTCTGATGAGGTTCCGCTTGGTACCGAGATCGAGCTGGTCGCAAGAAACGCCGCCGGTTCCATCAAGTTTTCGGATGCGGTGCGAGCCGGTTCAGGCGTACGCGTACCGTTTTACGCGTCGGCGAGCGCATCGGAAGAATTGTACGGCACGCTGACCGCTTCAGCGAGGATCCTGGCTGAGATACCTTTGGGTGGAAGGGGAATGTACTGGCCGGGCCATATCATCCTGGCCTCCGGCCTGGCGCCTATATTACTGTCCAACTTGTCCAGGGCGCTTGAACCGATGGAGCCGATCAAGGTAATTCCCATTGCACTTGAAGACTTTCCCGCTTCACCCCTGGCCCTTGACGGCATATCCGCCATCGTCCTGGCCGACGGCCTTTTGTCATCATTCCAAGTCGAAGCGCTCGGGATTTGGCTTGCCTGCGGCGGATCGATGGCCGTTGTGGGGGCGCGTTCCGGAGGCATCGCGGATATGCTGGCGCCCGGATCATCCGCCCTAGCCATCGACACGGGAGCACGCGGCGCTATGCATCGTGTGGGGCTCGGGCGTCTCGTCGTCTTTTCGGGCGACGCCGGATCCACCGGCTCGGCGGGTTTGCCAGGCGTCTGGGGCAGTATCCTGGGACTCGATCCTTTTGAACAGTCCCACCGTCCCGATCCCTGGGGCGAGATCTCTCCCGCCCGCGGCTGGGGAAGGAACGCCGGTTGGATTGGATCCATCGAGGGCCTGACTTTGGCGCTGGCAATGGTATGGGCGCTGGGCCTTGTCGGCATGCTCGCCCTGGCAAGAAAGCGCAGAACGGTGTACCTGACGATGTGGACCGCCCTTTGGCTGGCTGCGGCATGCTTGGGAGCCGGAGCGGTCGGCCCCTCGCGTCCGGATCAGGCTGTCCGGGTCCGTTTGTTGCTGGCGCCGGGAAACGTCGGAGCCCTGGCGAGCATAGTGGTCGCCCCTCCCGACCCCCTGAAGTACGCGGGACTCGAAAGCCTTCGCCCATCCCGGACATACGTCATCGCCATCGACGCGGGAGACCGGGCCGTGCTCACCGTCTCGACGGATCCGGACCTTCCCCCTCGCCTCGTCCGCGCGAGCGGGGCGTGTTCCGTCGCATTGAGGCGAGTCTTTCCCGGAGGAGTGGAAGCGGCAGTCTGGTTCGCCCGCGGACCCGGGGAAATCGGGCGCGCCGGATTGGGGCCACGGACAGCCCAACTGTCGGCGGCGCCGGATAGAACATGGCAGGAATGGGATCGGGCAAGCTCGACATGGCTGACGCGCCCAACCGTTCCCGCCTGGGTAGGGAAGGACGCCGTGTGGCTCTTTGCGGTTGCCGATTCGATGCCGGGAACGGATCTGCTGTTCGGGCGGGATCCCGGCTTGATACGGGAGTTGACTATCGACGGCCATCCGCTCAGGGACTCGCTTTGGATCCGGCCGCTGGTCGAGGGGGAGGTTTCCCCTTGATTTCCCTGAGCATGGCCATCTGGCGGGACTGGCGGGACCATGTCGCGGCGGCAACCATCGCCCCGGCGGCCATACTTTGTGCGCTCACCGTGTCCTTCGCCTCGCTCTCTCCTCTCATGATATCGGGCATGCTATCCGGAGCCTCGATTCTGGGGGGATGGTTCGCGGGCAGGCGCTACGGCCCCGGATCATTCGGCAGGGAGCGGTTGACCAGGTTCGTTTCTGAATCCGGCCGCCGCGGAACGGGTTTCGGCCTGGCACTCTCTGCATTGAGCGCCTGGATTTGCGTAATTACCGCGCTTGCACCGGCATTGGCCCTGTTGGTTTATTCATGGCGCCTGGGATCGTCCCGCTTGATCCTGTTCATGACAGCGTCGATGGGACCCTGGTTTCTTTCCTGGGGAGGAGCCTTTGTCTCGTCAATCCTCAAGAGCGACGAAACGAGCGCGCCGGGCTGGTGGATGTGCCTGTTGTGGCTGATTCCGACCGCTTTGGTGCCGGTGCTACGTTTCCTCAATCCATTCATCATCGTCTGGCGAGCCATCGGCGGCGACTTGATCGCCTCGGTCCTGTATGGATCGACCGTTTTGACGGCCGCGGGCATTTGCCTCATGGTACTGGGATCTTCCGTGTTCAAGCGCTCGATTTCAAGGATTGAAATATGAGGGGACAGACCTTGTACCGAGCGCTGGCGCGCACGAGAACCATGCTCAACCGTCGGAGAGCCGCGGCAGCCGCCCTGAGTTGGGGCGCGGTCGCGATGGCGGGAGCCGTGGCGATCAGCTTGCCGTGTCTGGTCTTGAACTGGATCGATCGGACTCAAGCCCTCATGGTTGCCCTGTCTTTTTCGGGGCTGGGATTGCTCGCCGGCGGCTTGCACTCACTGCGCGAACGCCTGTCGCTCAGGAACGCCGCGACGTGGCTGGACAGGAGCATAGGTGCCGCCGGGTTGTATTCCTCGGCATTGGCCTGTGTCGACCGCTCGGCATCGGCAAAAAAAGGACCCTTCGACGATGCGATCATCGACCGCGCCGAAGCCAGGCTCGCCGGGATCAGGGAAGCGCGAGTACCAGTCACGTTCTTGATGACTCCCGCGCTGACCTGGGTGGGAGCGGCCCTTGCCATGTCGATCGTTCTCGCGCTGCCCTTTTCGCGTACGGCGGCTTTCATCCAGAGCGATGCCAAGGAAGCGGCAGCCGTCGCACCATTGTCCGACGACCGGAATGAAAAGGATTCCGCCGCGGACAAGGCCATCGCGCTCGGAACGGACCAGCCGAGTCCAGAGGAATTGGCCGGGCTCCTCTTCCCCAATCAGCCCGAGCTTGCGCGCCTACTCGCGGACGCCCTGAAAAGCGGCCGGTTGGATGAGGCCCGCGACCTCGTCGACAAGGCAGAGCTGGCCAGGACGGATCTCGAGCAACGGCGTGGACCGGGCGTCGGACTTCCCGAGGGAGAGCCATCGGCAAAAGAACGGCTGGAAAACGCGATACGGGTAATTGAGGAAGGTCCCACGGGCTCCGGCGATATCGAACGCGAAGCGGGCACGGAAGGGGGCCAGGGTTCCACCCGGGACGGTGGCGACTATAACGGTGAAGCGGCTCCGATGGAATCGACCGGGAACGGAAAGCAGGACTCCGGAACCGACGGCAATGCCGTCGCGCAAGGAGGGTCGGCGCCCGGAAGCGGTTCCGGAGACGGGACTGGCGGCGCGGGAGCGGAGAATCCGGCAATCGGGGAATCCGCCGCAGGCACGTCCGCCGGCAGCGGCTCAGGAAGCGCGCGCGAATGGAGCGCAATCGACCCGCTGGCATCCGGCGGAACGGCGGAAATCGCGCCGCTGCAGGGTGGAGCGTATTTTGAATTGGTGCTACCCGGCAACGATCCGACGGTTTCCCCGGGGGACAGAGCGCGGGCGGCGCTCGCGGCAGCCGAGGAGGCCATGGCCAGATCCAGCCTGCCAACCGAGTACCAAGACTCGATCAGGGAGTATTTCCTGCAATTAATAGAAGAATCCGATCGCGCAGGCGGTCTCTGACCTGCTGATTGGTCGGACTGCTCGAATGGAGAGGAAGAACCATGAAGAATCTTGATACATCGATGCAAGGCATGATCGAACTGGCGTCCGACATCAGGAACGAACTCGGACGGGTGGTCGTCGGGCAGAAAGACACGCTGGATCTGGTCCTCGCTGCCGTTCTGTGCCAGGGCCACGTACTGCTTGAAGGTGTTCCCGGCGTCGGGAAGACGCTCGTGGCGAGATCAGCGGCTGCCGCCATGGAGCTTGAATACCGGCGCGTGCAATTCACTCCCGATCTCATGCCGGCGGATATCCTGGGCGCGACCATGTTGGATGAGCGGGACGGCACCTACAACCTGCGCTTCGAGCCCGGGCCGGTATTCGCCAATATCGTACTGGCAGATGAGATCAATCGGGCGTCGCCGAAGACCCAGTCGGCCCTGCTCGAGGCCATGCAGGAACGCACAGTCACGATACGCGGTACGAGGCATGAGCTGCCCAGACCGTTCATGGTACTGGCAACGCAAAATCCGATAGAGATGGAGGGGACCTACCCACTGCCAGAAGCCCAGATCGATCGATTTCTTTTCAAGGCCATCCTTGAGCATCCTGACCTGAAGGAACTGGTACGCATCGTGGATGCCAGCGTTGGTGCCGAAGAACCCGTCGCCAGGCAGGTAGCGCCGACAGCAGGTATCATAGCCCTCCAGAAGGCCTGCCGGGAGGTCGTGGCTCCGCCCGATCTTGTTGAATTCGCCTCCCGCGTCGTGCTGGCGACCCAGCCTGCCCGCACCGAATCGCCGCAGCGCGTCCGTTCGTACTGCAGGTACGGAGCGGGTCCGCGCGGAGCACAGGCTCTTGTACTCGCCGCCAAGGCGGCAGCTCTCCTGAGCGGACGATTCCATGCCGGCATCCGCGATGTGGAGCGCTTCGTCCTGCCCGCCCTGCGCCACCGCGTTTCCATCAACTTCGAAGGACAGATCGAAGGCATCACGCCCGAGGACCTGATCGCCGATGCCCTTGATGTTGCCCGGGCGGGATTGGCCCCGAAACCCGCCCTCGGCCCGGAGACGGTGGTAGCCGGTCGGTGAAAACATTCCTGCATCCGGGTGATTATGAACTTGCCTCCATCCTGAACCTCGCACCGCACAGGAAGGTATCCGGATTTTCCGTCGGAGAACAACGCAGTCCCGCCGTCGGCGGCGGCATCGAATTCGCCGACTATCGGGAATACGCTCCGGGAGACGAACTGCGACAGATCGACTGGCACGTCTTCCTGCGCTTCCGCAAACTCATGGTCAAATTGGCCGCCGAGGAGAAGGAACTCACCCTGGTGGTCTTGATCGATGCGAGCGCTTCAATGGGCTACGGGAGCCCGGACAAGCTGACTTGGGCCAAGCGCCTCGCCTGCATACTGGCCGGAGCGGCACTTCACGGGGGTAACCGGGCAGCCATCGCCGTGATGAGACCCGGCTTCGTCGAGGCGCTGGGACCGGAACGGGGCAAGGCAAGCATGGGTGAACTGGTGCGCGTGGCAGGCTCGATCAAGGCGTCCGGAGGCGTCGTCGCGGGAGAACGAGCCGCCGGTAGCGCATCGGCCACCGCTCGCCAGTTCGCCTCCCGCTATGGCAGAAAATGCGTGTCCGCGATCCTCAGCGATTTCATGTACCCAGACTGGCGCGCCACTATCGCCGCTCTGGGAGCGGGCGGCAGTGAAATTCTTGCCCTCCAGATACTGGCGCCGGACGAACTCCGGCCGGATTTTCTGGGTGAAACGCTACTCGTCGATTCCGAGGATGGGCAGGAAACGCCCCTCCACATCGATGCCGGGGCCGCGGAACGCTATCGTGATCGCCTCGAAGCATTCACTTCCGACGTACGCGCCGCATGCATCGGGGCAGGTATCACCTATTCCCTGGCGCCAACCGACGGCGACCCCGCCCGGCTTTTCAGGAGCGAACTTGCGGGAAAGAGTTTCGTATGCTGAGCTGGGCCCGACCCTGGGCACTATGGCTGGGTCTGTCCGTTCCCGCGGTCGTTATTCTCTATTTCCTCAGGACCCGATGGAAATCGCTACCGGTAGGATCCACGTTCATTTGGCGACTTCTCGTCGACAAGAACGATGGCGGCCGTCGGCTCCGCAGGCGATCGCTCCTGC
>SPCK01000360.1 GCA_004525355.1 Spirochaetales bacterium | reverse complement strand
GAGATCGCGGCCGCGAGGGCGCGCATCATGGCGCTGGAGGCTTCTGAATCCTTGGTTCGGGCGTCGCTTCTTCCCTCGGTTTTCCTGACGGGAAACGTTACCTACGCAGACCCGAACCCCAAGGCATTCCCGCAACGCGACGGATTTGAATTCCTGTGGGATATCGGCCTCGTCGCCAGCATCGATATCGGGCGCGTGCCGTTGATCCTGGCGCAAGTCGCCGAAGCGAAGGCTCAGGCTGCCCTGGCCCGGGACACCCTGTCCCAGTTGAGCGATTCGCTTATCATGGAACTTGTCCAGGCGAGTTTCGATATTGAGAAAGCGCTCGATCGCTACCTCGCCTCGACCGCGGCGGTAAGCCTTGCCGAGGAGAACCTTCGCGTTCAGATGGACCGGTACGCGGCGGGCTTGGCGCTGGCATCCGAGCTTGCGGACGCGGAAGCGTCCCTCCTTTCGGTGAAGCTCGACAGGTTCCGATCACGCGTCGCCTGGGAACTTGCCCGAGCCACGCTGCGCGACGCCGCCGGAGGTGACGCCGCCTCGGAACTCGGCGTAGGATCGAGTACGAGCCTGGCATCGGATACGGCCGCGTCGCCTGAAGCCTCGACGACGGCAGGGGAGTGAGGCTGCCGATGCCTGATGTGATCGTCGCCGAGAACCTCTGCAAGAGTTTTGGTTCCTTTCTGGCGGTGGACAACGTGTCCTTCTCCGTTCCCAAGGGGGCGGTCTTTGGCCTACTGGGGGCTAACGGCGCGGGGAAGTCGACGACGATCCGCATGCTCTGCGGCCTTCTCGCGCCGAGCGGCGGCCGCGCCAGCGTGGCTGGTTTCGACGTGGCCGCCGAGCCCGAGGCCGTCAAGAGGAACATCGGCTACATGTCACAGAAGTTTTCTCTCTACGAGGATCTGACCGTCCGCGAGAACATCGACTTTTTCTCCGGGCTTTATGGCATTTCACGGGCGAACCTGCGAACGGAGAGAGAACGCGTCCTCTCCATGACCGGTCTGGCGGAACGTTCGCGTGAGCTTGCCAGGGAATTACCCGGCGGATTTCGCCAGCGACTCGCGCTCTCCTGCGCTCTCCTGCACCGGCCCCGCGTGCTATTCCTGGACGAACCAACCGCCGGGGTCGACCCGATCGCCAGACGGACCTTCTGGGACATTATTTACGATCTTACGTCGCTTGGCTCCACTGTCCTCGTCACGACGCATTACCTCGACGAGGCTGAA
The DNA here is from genome assembly GCA_004525355.1 of Spirochaetales bacterium. GTDB lineage: Bacteria > Spirochaetota > Spirochaetia > Treponematales > UBA12059 > UBA5200. The sequence goes on along the minus strand of SPCK01000360.1, from coordinate 1,810 downwards.
TATTGCTCCACGGTCACGCTCATGCGTGAAGGGCGCATCGTGGCGACGGGTAGCCCGGGGGAGCTCAAGAAGGTGCACTATCCGGGCCTTCTCCTGGAGATAACATGCGAACGTGTCGAGCGGGCCCTGGCGGTCCTCGAAGGCGCAGAAGGAATCGATAACGCATCCCTGTTCGGTTCGAGGTTGCATGCGGGCCTGGAGAAAGGCGCCTCTCCGGATACCGTAGAACGCCTCCTTGGAGCCGCGGGAATAACGATTACGGGAATCCAGGCCATTCGCCCATCGCTTGAAGACGTGTTCATACGAGTCGTCTCGGCCGGACAAGCGGGAGCGGATCGATGAACCGCCGTATCGCGGCGATAGCCCGCAAGGAGTTCCGACATATTTTTCGTGATCCCGCCAGTCTTGGAGCGATTCTAGGATTGCCGCTGTTCCTCCTCGTCATGTTCGGGTACGCGGTAAGCCTCGACGTGAAGAACGTGCCCATCGCGATTCGGGACCTGGACAGGAGCCCCGAGAGCCGGGCCCTCGTGTCGGCCCTGTTCGCGGCGCACGACTTCAAGCCGGCTGGCTATCCGGCAACGACACAGGAAGAATCCCGGGTTCTTGATTCGGGTAGCGCGGCCGCGGTGTTGGTCATCCCTCCGGGTTTCGCCGCGGCGCTTGGGCGCAATGGGCCGGCGTCATTGCAGATCCTGGTGGACGGGAGCGATGGCACCCGCGCGCAAACAGTCATCGGTTATATTGAAGGATTTTGCAGGCGCTATGGACAGGACAGGCTTGTCTTGGAAGCTGCCCGCCTTCCCGCTTCGGCGCTGCCGGCCCAGGCCATAGACGTGCGTCCGAAGGTATTGTTCAACCAGGAACTGAGGAGCGTCGTGTTCCTCGTCCCCGGCCTCGTCGCGCTTATCCTGATCATCACCGCCGTCATGTCCGCCTCGCTATCGGTGGTGCGCGAAAAGGAGAGCGGTTCGATGGAGCAGATACTCGTATCGCCGGTCGGGGCAATCGAGTTCATCATCGGTAAAACCCTGCCGTACGCGGCGGTCGGGGCCGTGTCCGCCAGTACGGTGCTCGTGACTGCGATGGTTTTCTTCGGCGTGGCGGTCAAGGGTAGCCTCGTCGCCCTCGCCCTGACGACTTCACTGTTCATATTGGCCTGCCTCGGCGTTGGCATTCTTATCTCGACGATAGCCGAGACCCAGCAGGTAGCCTTTCTCATCGGGACCCTGGCGACGCTCCTGCCCACCTTTACGCTCTCGGGGTTCATTTTCCCCCTGCGAAACATGCCCCTGATTATCCAGGGGATCTCCCGGCTGTTTCCCACCACGTACTATATCCAGATACTCGAATCGATCCTCGTGAAGGGGGCAGGCCTGGCCACCTACTGGAAGCCCAGCCTCTCCCTCGTACTGTATGCCGCCCTGACGATACTGGCGAGCGCGGCGCGATTCGCCCGGTCGAGGAGATAAGCCATGGGCCGCATAGCAAGCGTCATCAAGAAAGAGCTCATCCAGTTGCGACGTGACAAGAAAATGCGCGCGCTGGTATTCATAGCGCCCATACTCCAGGTGCTCGTACTGGGCTACGCCGCGAACATGGACGTGCACGACGTACCCCTTGCCGTATTCGATCAGGACATGAGCGCCAGGAGCAGGGAACTGACGATCGCGTTCAAGAATTCGGCGGCATTCCTGTTTGCGGCCGCTCCCGAGTCTCTGGCCGAACTCTCCTCGATGCTCGATGCAGGCTCGGCGGAAGTCGGACTCGTCATACCCCCATCGTTTGGAAGGGATCTGGACGTGAATCG
>SPCK01000397.1 GCA_004525355.1 Spirochaetales bacterium | reverse complement strand
TACCTGGCCGATATCGGCCGCGCATACACCGTCTATGAGGCGGCAGATGTTTCCCTTGCCGCCATCTATCAGGCCGCTCAATCGGGCCGATACCATGTCAATTATAAAGAGGTCTAAAGTCATGGTCAGAGACATTTGCTTCCATATCGTCGACTTGGTTCAGAATGCGGTGGCCGCCGGCGCACGCACGGTGACAGTCAGATTGAGCGATTCGGCTGATTCCGACGAAATCAAGCTGAGCGTTGAGGACGACGGGCGTGGCATGGACGCGGATGCGCTAGCCAAGGCGCGCGATCCGTTCTACACCAGCAAGGGATTCAAGAAGGTAGGTTTGGGATTGCCCCTGCTCGAAGCCACAAGCTGCGCCTGCCACGGCGATTTCGAGTTGGCAAGCCAGCCGGGCAGCGGGACTTCAGTGCGGGCGCGGATGGAAAAAAGTCACTGGGACTGCCCGCCGTTGGGTGACCTGTCCGATACCATGCTCGAGTTGCTGGTGACACTCGATGAGGTCAACCTGGAGTTCAGCTTCCACGGCGATCGCGGCCAATTCGACATCTCCAGCGCACAGGTGCGCGAACAGGCAGGCAGTTTGCACCTGTCGCACCCTGATATCTATTCTTTTCTGCGCGACTATTTCGCAGCCAACCTGCGGCCACTGCTCGAATGACGCATCGGTCGCTATATCAGGGTGTTGAAAAACCGCGGAGGCGGTATTTTCAACACTCCCGAAGTGTCGCTATACAGGTCCGGCGGCTTGTTCGGGTAGATAGAGGATCATCTCGACCTGCGTGCCGACATTCTTTTCTGACAGGATGACCAATTTGTCGACAAAGCGTTTTATGTTGGGAATGCCCATACCGGCGCCGAAGCCCTGTTCGCGTATGTAATCGGGGGCGGTGGAATAGCCTTCCTTCATAGCCATATCCATGTCCTCGATGCCCATGCCGTTGTCTACCACGCGTACCATGACCAGGTCGTCGTGAAGAAAGCAGAAGATGTCGCCATTGCCGTGCGAATGGATAATCACATTTGTTTCGGCCTCGTAGACAGCCACGCCGATGCGCCGGATGATTTCGGCCGGATACTGTTTGTCGTTGAGAAATTTTTTCAGCAACACCGCGCCGGCACCCGCAGAGTTGAGGTCATTGGTGTCGATGTTATAATGGAATTCGGCGTGGTCCACCGTCAGCCTCTTGCCCGTGATGAACGAGAATTCCGAATTGAGCGTGGAGATACGCTTCTGGTCATGCACGTAAATGAGGTTGAACTTTTCCAGCAAGCCGTTGAGTATATCTTCGCGGCTGATGATGCCGCGAAGCACGTTGTCGCCGTCCACTACCGGAAACCGGCCAAAATGGAACTCTTCAAACTTGCTGACGATGTCGACCAACCGTTCGTCGAGACGCATCGTCACAACGCTGCGGGTCATCAGGTTGCGGATTGGCTCGTTGATGCGATTGAACTCGAGGGCGTGGATAATGTCCTCGACGGTAACGATTCCAATCAAGTGGCGGGACTCATCGACCACGGGGACGCCCGAAATCCTCTTGATATTCATCATCTCCTTGGCGTGGGAGATCTTCTTATCGGACGGCAAGGCCGTCACCGTGGTTGTCATGATGTCGGCGGCACGGATATCCTCGAACAAGCAGGCATATTTGGCAAGATTGTTCTTATCGCTCATCGATGCCCTTCAGGCCAGCCGCAAACAGTTTCCCGCATGAGGCGTACAAATATGATTTGGTTCGCAGCAAGAGGAAGTTGTTCTGGCGTGCCAGTTTAATGGTTTCGGAGGGTATATCCTTGCCGCGCACGAATACCAGTCCAAGTAACTCTGAAACCATGGCGGTGCGTACTACCTGGGGTTGAATGTAGCCGGTCAGCACAAGCTGGTTGGGGCCACAGAGAGCGAGCATGTCGCTCAGCATATCGGCGGCGCCCCCGCTTATAACCTCAGCATCCATCTGGTCTTCGCCAGAAAGGACGTCGGCATTCAGTAACCTAACCACATCCCGAACAATCATTCAGCACCTCCCGATTCGGCTTCGGCCGCTGGTGACATCCGGTCGACATACCGGACACACGGCCGAGGCGCGATCTAGTTTTCGCGATAGACATCCTTCTCGTACTCGGTTTCTATCCGAAGCTTGTGCTTCGCCTCCTCTTGGGCCAGCGATTGGAACAGAGTTCGCATGTCGTCGACTCCGCTCATGGCGGCCAGGTCGCTGTAAAGCTTGAAGGAGGATTTTTCACGGCGCATGGCGAGGATCAGCGCCTCTTGGTAGTCCATGTCCGGGGTCGGAACGATATCGACCAGGTAGTCGACGATTTTCAAGTCGGTAACCTTGGCAGCGGCTGGTTGAAACGTACTGCCGCTCTTGATTCGTTCCAACTTGTCTTTGTGTTTCTGTTCCTCGCCTGAGTACATCAGAAACAACTCCTTGAGGTGTGCAGCCTCGAGCTTGCCTGCCCACTCCAGGTAGAAATCGCGCGCCTCGACCTCTTTCTCGATGGCGAAGTCGAGAATACTGTTTACCGACTGGAAATTGGCAAGCGGCTGCATCGACTTGCCGCAACAGGTCAGATTTCCCCTGCCTTCCTGAATCACCTTTACGATCCGGGCGCAATCGGAGCATTTGAAAAAATCTGCCATAAGTACCACCTCCTCATGAAAGCTCGATTGTATCACGGTGTATGGTA
>SPCK01000048.1 GCA_004525355.1 Spirochaetales bacterium | reverse complement strand
CGCCGCCGCCGGCCCATGGCGAAAACGGCGCTCGGCGTACAGGTACGTCGGAAGTTCCATTGGATAGCGCTTGTACAGCGCCTCCTGCTCATTCGCAGGCATCTCCTTGCACAAGTCGTGGGCAAGCCCGGCCAAGCGGCCCGCTTCCGGATCGAGACTGAAGCGCAGGCTCAGGCCGGCCGCCGTATCAGCCACGCCGGTCGCATGCGCGCGTCGTTCCTCCGTAAGCAGGGCTACTGCCAGGTCGCCGACCAACGAAAGGGCCGCGGCGAACGTCGGGTATTCAGGATAGTCCGTAGAGACCATGTTTCTCGATGTGATGGGCTACCGCCTCCGGCACCAGCCATTTCCAGGCGCCGCCCATCCGTACGCGATCGCGTACCATGGTGGACGATATGGGAATCAGCAGGTTCCCGGCCAATCGATATGGATACTCGAGTTGGAACGGCTTGCCCGAACGTCGGGCAACGATCAGGTCGGCGAGCCGAAGGATTTCTTCGGGCCGTCGCCAGGACGAGAAGCCATCAGCCAGGTCGTCCCCGATCACCAGGGCCGGTTTTCCCTCAAGGGCGCTGTCACAGGCGATTTTCGCGAGCGTGTCGATGGTATACGATGGCCCGCCCCTGCGTATCTCGCTGTCGTCAATAGCGAACAGGGGATCTTTGGCTACCGCCAGGCTTAGCATCGCCAATCGCTCTTCCGGTCCGGGATCCTCGACCAGAGCCTTGTGGGGTGGTGCGAATGCCGGTACGAGCAGTACCCGGTCGTAGCCGAATTGGACGGCGACCTCCTCGGCGAGTATGAGGTGGCCGATGTGCACGGGATTGAACGAGCCGCCCAGGACCAATAGTTTCATTCCGGAACGCCCGTCCACGAGTCCCGTTCCTCCGGGGTCTCGGCCTTGAGTACGAAGTCCAGGAAAAACGATGAGACCGTAGCCAGGCCTTCTCCCGAGAAAACGGACAGGCCGACGACCTGTTCTTCCGGCAAGGCTTCCACCAACTCGGCAAGGCGCCCGTCCGTTTCGGGCAGGTCAAGCTTGGTGCCTATCACCACGCGGGGTTTTCCGGCCAGTTCGGGAGAAAAGTCCCTGAGCTCTCCGAGCAGTACGCCGAAGGCTTCGAGGTAATTGTCGTCGGAAAGGTCGATCAGGAAGGCCAGGGCAGCCGTCCGGGCTATGTGCTTGAGGAACCGTATGCCCAGACCCGCGCCCTCGGACGCTCCTTCTATGATGCCCGGAATGTCCGCCAGGATGATATCCCGGTCGGCTACCGTCAGCACGCCCAGGTTGGGAATCTTGGTCGTAAAGGGATATGGGGCAATCTTGGGCCTGGCATTCGTACAGCGATCCAGCAGGCTTGACTTGCCGGCGTTCGGAAAGCCGACGAAACCTATATCCGCCATCATCTGAAGTTCGACGGTGATTTCCATGCTCTGCCCTGGTTTTCCCGGAAGCGCAACGCGCGGAGCCTGATTCGTGCTCGACTTGAAATGCACGTTGCCCCATCCACCATTGCCGCCCTTGAGGAACAGCCAGCGGCCTTCATCACCTTTTCCGAAATCCTGTATGATATCGCCTGTAGCCAGGTCCTTGATGACCGTTCCCGGTGGAACGGAAATCACCACGTCTTCTCCGTCCGCCCCATGCTTGTTGCGGCCGGTCCCGTCATTGCCATTTTTTGCCTTGAAGGCATGTACGAAACGAATGTGGGCCAGTGTACGCAGGTTGCGGCGTACCTCGAAAACCACGTCGCCGCCGCGGCCGCCGTCACCGCCGGAGGGACCGCCCCGGGGTACGTACTTCTCCCTTCGGAAGGCGATACAGCCGTTGCCACCCTTGCCCGAGGAGACGGTAATAGTAGCTTCATCGGCGAATTTGATCATACCGTGGCAAGGCCTCCTTCGGCCTGCAAAAACATGAAGACCGCCTTCCGGCGCGGCCGGCGGCGGTCTTTGAGAAACGGCCGATCGGAATCGAACCGCGGAATATGCATCGGAACCGCCCCGATCGTACCGCGATGCCTCGCGACGCGATGTCTGGCGATGAACGCGACCACCGGAACGGCGAATCGACTTGCGGCCATGGACCTTTATGCCTGGACGGGCTCCACGCTGGCGAACTTGCGCCTGCGGAATTCCTTGAAGGTTACGGTACCGTCGACGAGCGCGAACAGGGTATTGTCCTTGCCCTTGCCGACATTGGTCCCGGGGTGAATCCTGGTACCGCGCTGTCGCACGATAATGCCGCCTGCATTGATGTATTGAGAGCCATACACCTTGACGCCCATGTGCTGGGGGTTTGAATCGCGGCCGTTTACGCCTTTGTGAGCCATTATTGCCTCCGTTCGCTGTCTACAATCAATCTGACCAATCCTGGATACTCGCGCTCGACGGCGGACAATCCGGTAAGTAGAAAATCTCCCGCGCCCCGCAGCCGTTCAACGAACCCGGCGCCATGACGCCGTACGGTGAAGTTAAGCGAGCCTGGCGCCGGAGCCTCGCCAGATATTTCCAAGCCTTCATACTGCGCCATGGTCTCGTACGCCGTTCTCAGGAGTACCGTTACCGCGGCGCACGCGATATTGGAACCAGCCGAAGCGGATCCGGCATGGCCCACGGCCGAAGCTGATCGGATGATTCCGTCAGCGCCTACCGTTATATGTACCGTTACGACGTCGGGCTCAGGCCCCAACGATTTCCTCGACCTTGAGCAGGGTATAGCGCTGGCGATGGCCCTGCTTGCGACGATAATCCTTCTTGGACTTGTACTTGAACACGATGACTTTGTCGCCCTTGACCTGATCCTTGATGACGGTCTTGACGGAGGCGCCATTGACATAGGGTGCGCCCACCTTGATCACATCGCCGGACGTGAGAAGAACGGTATCGAAGGAGACTGCCATGCCGGCCTCGCCTTCCATGCTATCGACGCGGAGTACGGCGCCCGTTTCGGCGCGGTACTGCTTGCCCAGGACTTCTACCACTGCGTACATGCTGTAAACCTCTTGCATTTCGTATGACGAGGCCCTGCCAATGGCGGGGCCGACGGGTACCGGAATCCGCGCCCGACGGGCGATCGGCTGCCCGCGAACGGACGTGCCGACGCGAGACCCCGAACCGGGGGAACAGTCAGGAAACGATGCGCAACGGAGCGCACCAGCGCGATTTTATACTATATATACCAAGGACATGTCAACCTTGCCGCGAGCTACATGGCTTCGAGGAAGGGAATGCACAACAGGCCCAATCCATGCTTCATGACGTTCCTGACCGAATCCGCAAGCGCCAGCCGGGTGGCGGCAGTATCCGGGTCATCGGAATTGAGTATTGGATTGTCATGATAAAATCTACTGAATGCCGAGGCAAGGTCGTACAGGTGGGCCGCGACGACGGCCGGGTTGTACTCGGCGCCCGCTTGCTCGACCGCCTCGGGATAGGCGGCGATACGTCGGACGAGCTCCCATTCGGCGTCCTTGGCCAGCAGGTCGGGACGCACCAAACCGTCGGAAGCCTTTCCCTCGCCCTTGTCGCGCTTGCGCAGCATGCTCGATATACGCGCGCCCATGTACTGGATGTACGGCCCTGTGTCACCGTTGAAAGACAGGGATTCCTGGGGATTGAAGATCATATCCTTGGAAGGCGTCGCCTGGATGAGGTAGTAGTGTACCGCGCCGAGCGCGACTTTCTCGGCTATGTCCGCGGCGTCCCCGAGTGCTTCTTCCCTGCCCTTTGCCTGGATTTCCTCGAGGGCGGTATCCCGGAGGGTGTCCAGCAGCGCGTCCGCGTCGACCACGGTACCCTCGCGGGTCTTCATGCGACCCTCCGGCAGGTTTACGAGGCCGTATGACAGGTGGTACAGATTCTTGGCCCATTCGTAGCCAAGCCTTTCCAGTATATGGAACAGCACCTTGAAGTGGTACTGCTGCTCGTTGGCAACCACGTAGATCAGGCGGTCGAAGGGCCAGTCATCGTGGCGATGGATGGCCAGACCGATATCCTGTGTCATGTAGATGGAAGTCCCATCCTTGCGCAGGAGCACCTTCTCGTCCAGGCCGATCGGGGACAGGTCGATGCGAACCGAGCCATCCTCCGCCTTGAAGAATGCTCCGTTGGCCAGTCCCTTCTGGACCTCTTCCTTGCCGGTCAGGTAGATCTGGCTTTCGTAATAGTACTTGTCGAAGGATATGCCGGTCCGCTCGTAGGTGGTCTTGATGCCGCTGACGGCCCACTCGTTCATGTGCTTCCACAGGTCGATGACCTGGGCGTCGCCCGCTTCCCACCTGACCAGCAGGTCCTGGGCCTTCTCTTCCGCGGCCTCGTCGGCCATCTTGAGTTCGTTGAATTTGACGTAGTAGTCGCCGACGAAGTGGTCGCTCTTCTTGCCCTCGTCCTGCGGGGTACGACCGCCGCCATATGCCATGTACGACAACATGGACTTGCAGATGTGCACGCCCCGGTCGTTGATCAGGTTGATCTTGAGTACCTCGGCGCCGTTTGCCCTGAGAATCCGCGAGACACTCTCCCCGAGAACGTCGTTGCGCAGGTGCCCGAGGTGCAGGGGCTTGTTCGTGTTGGGGCTGGAGAACTCGATCATTATCCTGGTCCCGGCGAGCGAGCCCGACGAGCCGTAGCCGGGCCTCGAACTTTTATCCAGCACCGTCCGCGCGACTGCGGCGCGATCGAGAAAGATGTTCAGGTAGGGCCCGATGGCCTTCGCCGTACCCGGCCCGACGCCCGCGAGACGTTCCGCAAGGGCGATGGCGATCTGGGGAGGTCCCATGCGAAAGGCTTTGGACCAGACGAACAGGGGAAATCCCATATCGCCCATTTCCGGCTTGGGAGGGGTTTCGAGTACCAGATTGTCCACCGTCGTGGCGATATCGAGGCCTTTCTCCCTGGCCATTGCGCCGAGAGCCTCGCTGACCGTGACCTTCCATGTCTCGCGTATGTGTTTCATGGGATGCTCCGATTCGAGTTGAATTGCGCAACCTTCAGCGGCAGAATCTCCGTCTCCCGGTCACCGCTCTCGAGTGTACCCCGAAACGGCTGCGTCCTTCAATGAGGACGGGCGATCAGAATGAACCGGCGTCCTTGATCGTAAGGCCGCCGGTTTGCTCCACCCAGACGGCAAAGCGATCGCCGGGCTTTACCCGCCGGTGCACCGCGCTGCCGTACACACTGCGCACGATTCCCGCCTCCCGCGCCGAGGTCTCGTCGCTCATCAGGTGCACCAATTCGGCCAGGCGCGCCCGATAGGCTTCGGGAGCCAAACCGAACACATCATCGTCCTTCCGGCCGTAAGCGTAGGGAACGCCGGCCGCGTCTTTCAATCCCAGGGCCACCCCGGAAGCCTGCGGCGTGACGTCGGAGAAGACACGGTAGGGTATGGCAAGGTTGACGCGCCTGCCTGCGGCTATCTCGGCGTAATCGAAATTGCTCATGATCGCATCGAAGTAGACCTCCGTACCGCGGATGGTCACGTCTTGCGTGGCGACGGCCCCGCCGGGCTCCGACGGGTCGAAAAACAAGATCGAGAGTGATGAAACCCCGTCGCGGACGGAAGCTACCCGCACTTCCAGCACCTTCTGCCTGCGTTCCAGGTTCTGCAGCACGACCGACAGCTCGCGCACTCGTGCCGCGTTGGCGCGCATTTCGTCCAGTCCCTTGAGGGAATCGGCAACCGCCATCAGGGCGACGCTTGCCGCCACCGCCGCCAGGATGGCGGGCAGCGCCGCGGCCAGTGCCAATATGGCCGAGTACAGCTCCTTGAACACGATTCCCGTGGCCTCGCCGAAGCCCAGGCTCTGTCCCGCGGCGACACAGGCGAGGGACCGAGCCCTTGCCGCGCCCCAGACCCTGAGGACGAACAGGAGCGCTCCGGCGCTTGCCAGTACCGCTATCCGCAACGGCGACGCGGTCAGGAAACGTACTGCGTCTGAAAACCAGAACAAGAACGATTTAATAGCACCTGCGTCCATGATTACTCCTCGATGATCTCGATGCCGCCCTTCGTGCGAACGACCACGCGGTAGACCAAGCCCGGCGTGAAAGACCTGAGCTGTGCGACGTCGTGCACCGCGTTTCCGAACGAGCCGCGCACGTCCCTGCCTGCAATCAGGTCTGCGTACAGCTTGCCAAGCTCGGCGAGGGCATCGGCGTCGAAGGAGCCGCCCGCGTAGGTGCGCGGCCAGTCGGCAGGCTGGACGACCGAAAAGAGGTCCAGACCGTCGACGGGGGCGACCGTATCGGTAAAGATACGGAAAGGAAAGGCCAGCCACGACCCGCCTCGAGGCGCCTCGAGGAAGTCGATGAACAGCTGGTCGCCGGGAAGCTCCCGCTCCAGCGACGCGAATTCATCGCCGGCGAGATCGTAGAAACGAAAGCGTACGCGCAGCATGCCGGAGTCCCTGCCCATGATCATGAAGCGGACCGGAACCGTTTCCGCCTGCAGGGCCGCAATGCCCTCCTCCAACGACGCGATCCTGGATCTCTGGGCGGAGAGAATCGTCGTGATACCGGCCCAGCCCGCCATGGCGACGAGAATGAGCACCAGCAGGAATTTCAGGAATCCGGGAAATTTTCTTGCCACGTCCACTACCTTCCCGTCAGCGCGAGGAATTCTTCCTCGGAAATAATTGCGACCCCCAGGGACAGTGCCTTCTTGTTCTTCGTTGATCCGGATCCGGGGTCGTTGGTGACCAGGTACGAGAGGTCTTTGGCGACCGATGAGCGCACCGAGCCGCCCAAAGACCGTACCAGAGCCTCAGCCCGGGAGCGTTTCATCCCGGCCAGCTCCCCCGTGAAGCAGAAGGACAGGCCCACCAGGGGACCGGCAACTTCCACGGGCGTCTTGATGACCAGGGAACCGGCCGAGACGGACGCATCCATCTGGTCCGCGAGCGTCGCTAGACCCTCCGCCAACGCACGGGCCGTTATCTCGCCCAGCCCGTCCACGGCTGTCAGCTCGTCGACAGTCGCCGCCCTGAGGCCATCCAGGGTATTGAAGCCCGCCGCGACGACTTTCTCCACGATCAAGAGCCCGATGTTCTCGATGTCGAAACCGGCGATGAATTCGGCCAAGGTCAACTCGTTCCGCGTGTGAAGGTTTTGCAGTACCTTTGCGGCCGAGATATCGCCCATCCGCTCGTATGCGGCCAGTTCTTCCATCGAGAGGCCGTACAGGTCCGCGATTGACTCAACCCGTCCCGACTCGAACAAACGCCCCAGGATCCCCGTACCAAAATCCCTGATATCAAGGACCGATAGCCATTTTTCCAGGCGATGCAGGGCCTTCTTGGGACAGGCCGGATTGGGACAGTACAACCGGGTGCCCTCGTCCACCAGGGAGGTCCCGCAGGAGCAGGTTGCCGGCACCGGAATGTCTCTCGCGTCGGGAGGATTCTCCACGAGTCCCTCTATCTTGGGAATGATCTCGCCGCGTTTGACGACAACCACGCGCGAGCCTAGCTTGAGTCCCATGCCGCCTATGGTATTCGTGTTCGCCAGGTTGGCTCGCTTGACCGTAGTACCCGCCAGCCGCACGGGTTCTATCACACCGATAGGGGTATACGTCGCCCCGCTTTCGCTCCATTCGACCGCGACCAAGGTGGACAGGGCCTCCTCCAGCGGGAACTTGAAGGCGATCTGCTTCTCGGGCCGGGCCCGGCGCATGTCGTCGGGATCGACTTCCCGATTCTTTACGACCAGGCCGTCTATGTCATAGGGAAGCGAATCCCGTCCAGCCACGACCCGGGCACGATAATCGATCACCTCGTAGGGATCGGTAAACAACTTAGTCCCGACCACATGGAAGCCAGCGCCTTTGAGCCAGTCGATTTTGGCAAGTTCGTCATTGAAGGGTGCCGCTACCTGGGTGACGAATAGATCTCCGGCAACAGTGTCGTAAAGGCCGCGGGGAGCGACGTCATAACATATCACTTCCAGGAATTCGGCGCCCAAGCCGTCCTTTCGCTTCATGATACCGTTGGCAGCGTTGCGGCAATTGGCCTTGTCGGAAAACCGCTGCGTATGGACAGCCCTCGACATGACCACCTCGCCGCGGATGGCCCCGCTGAAGCCGACGGGTAATTGAGCGAGCACACCGCCCATTTTGCGGGCGTTGGCGCTCACATCGTCGCCAATCATGCCGTCACCCCTGGTCACTGCGCGGACAAGAAGCCCGTCTTCGTATTGCAGCTCGATACTGGCCCCGTCCAGCTTATCCTGGACCACCAGATCGGGCAGCGCCGTCTTGCGCGCCCAGGCCAGAAATTCGTCCGGGTTGGCGGCTTTCTCCTGGCTGCCCATGGGAAGGACGTGCCGGGCCTTGGAGAAGACACCTGAGGAATCGGCTCCGACGATCCTGAACAGTCGATTCCCCGGATCGATGGCTTTCAGCTCGTCCCACAGGGCGTCGAATTCTGCGTCGCTTACTTCCGGCTGGTCGTTGTAATACGATTCCTGGTAGCGCCTGACGAGATTTTCCAGCCGGCGAACGCGTTGTTGTATATCTGTGTCGCTGCTGCTTGGCATGTGCCGCTCTCCGTTTTCAGTTTTCGTCTGCGAGAGACGTCAACCCGCAGACAGTGTCATTGTAGGCTTCCCGCCGCCTCGCGGTCAACGCCGCTTGACCGTAGACGCTCGGGCGGGATACCGTCAGGGCACATCCATGAACGACACCGCCCGCTCACCCCTGGCCAAGATGGCCATCATCGGTCCCGCCGCATTCCTGACGAGCCTTGGCATCGGCACCGTGGGATTGGGACTTCTGTTCGTCGTGAAAGGCGTCTACGGAGCCTCTCCCTCGCAGGTCGGATGGTTCGGAGCCATCTGGGCCATGTCGTACTTCACCGGCTGCATCGCGCTGCGAACGCTGGCGCGCCGACTGCGCCCGCGAACGGCGATGTCCGTCATGCTGGTCGCAAGCATCGTAACCCTCGGCGCCTTCCTGGCTTGGCCGGGACTGCCCCAGGCGTTCGGAGCTTTCGCATTGTATGGATTCACGACAGCATTTTTCTGGCCGCCGCTTATGGGTTGGCTCTCCAGGAACCTCGAAGGCGACAGCCTGTCCAAGGCGACGAGCATATTCAGCGTCTCGTGGAGCGCAGGTGGCGTTATCTCCCCCTATCTGGCGGGGCTCCTGTCCGAACGGAACAAGTTCCTGCCAATCTGGGTAGCCATTGCGATATTCGGGTTCAACGCCCTCTTCATCACCGCCTCCAGGTTATGGCTGGGCTACGAGCCCGGAGAAGCGCGGGCCGCCGATACCGGAAACGGAAAAGATCGTTCTACACCACTCCGTTTTCCCGCCTGGCTCGGTGCATTCCTCATCTACGTCGTGATGGGAGTCATCTTCAACGTGTTCCCGGTATTCGCCCGCGATGAACTGTCAATGGCAGAATCGGGCGTAGGATTGCTGCTGACTATGCGGTCCGCAGCCACAGCCATCGGGTTTTTCGTCCTGGGTCGCTGGAACTCATGGCAGTTCAAGCGCCTCGCCCTTCCCCTGCTCTCGGCGTCGGCAGCGCTCGTCCTTTTGATCCTTTCCTTTCAGACTGCCTCCCTGGGCTTCGGCTTGGCATTCGCGGCGGTCGGCCTGGTTCAGGCCATGGTATACAACAACTCCCTGTTCTACGCTACCAGCGGTGCCCCCGACCGCGACAAGAGGTCGAGCGTCCATGAAGCCCTCCTGACTGCCGGTCAGGTATTCGGCTCCATCGGCGGCGGCATCCTCTATCAGGCCTTCTCCATGCCGACCGTCTTCGGCCTGTTGTGCGCCCTGCTCGCCCTTGGCTCGCTTGGCCAGGTACTCATGATACGTAAATTGAGATAAAAACAGGCGCCCGGAAAACCTCGCGGTCTCCAGGGCGCCCGTCTACATCTTGATACAGTCGATCAGGTGAGGCTCTGTTTACATTGGCTCAGGTGCCTTTCTTGAGGAAGGCGTCCTTGTAGCCGAGCGATCGAACCCTGACCAAGGCCACGCCACTCTCGTCGCGCGATAGAGGGCCGATATACACGCGCCAGATCTGCCCCTTCTTGTCCGCTATGATCTCGATAACGGTCACGTAGCCAGCACGGTCAAGCACTGCTATCGCTTCACGGGTCGTCGATTCGCTACGGTAGGCAGCCACTTGAATGTAATAATTTCCCCTCTGCAACGCTCCAGCCGATGGCTGGACTGTCGCCGCT
>SPCK01000215.1 GCA_004525355.1 Spirochaetales bacterium | reverse complement strand
TTGGCCCGGTCGAGCAGCGTGACCGGGTAGCGCAGGCCCTTGACTCCGACTTTCTTGATCGATATGCGGCGTTCGTCCCGCATGCTCTGTACGTCCGCCATGCATGAGTCGCACTCTGACGACGGGTCCTCCGGCGCTGAAGGCTGACTCACTTCCCGGCCGCCCTTTCGGCGGACTCCACCGTATTGAACAGGAGCATGGTGATGGTCATCGGCCCGACGCCACCGGGTACCGGCGTGATGGATCCAGCAACCTCGCTGACGCCCCGGAAGTCAACATCGCCGACCAGACGCCAGCCCTTGGCCTTGGTCGGATCGTCGACACGATTGACGCCAACGTCTATGACGCAGGCACCGGGTTTGACCATGTCGGCCGTGATCAGCTCAGGCACTCCCGCGCAGGCAACGAGGATATCTGCTTGTCGCGTGTGGTAGCCCATGTCCTTCGTGCCGGTATGGCAGACGGTTACCGTCGCGTTGATGTCCTTGCGTATGAGCAGGTTGACCAGCGGCTTGCCCACGATATTGGATCGCCCAACCACCACGGCGTGCGCGCCCTTGGTAGAGACGCCGGCACGTTCGATGAGCTTGATGATGCCGTGCGGCGTGCAGGGCAGAAAACACGGTTCCCCAAGCAGCATCTTCCCGATATTGATCGGAGTGAAACCGTCGACGTCCTTATCCGGATGGATGGTGTCGATGACCCGCTTTTCAGAAATATGCTTTGGTAGCGGGAGCTGAACGAGGATACCGTGCACGGCGGGGTCCGCGTTGAAGGCCCGGACCAGGGCGACGACTTCGTCCTCGGTCGACTGTGCCGAGAGGCGCCTCTCGAAGCTCTTCATGCCTGCCTCGTCGCAGGCCCGCTCCTTGGCCGTCACGTAGGACACGCTGGCCGGATCCTCTCCTACGAGTATGACTGCCAAGCCAGGAACCGTTCCACTGGCCGCAAGGGCTTTGACCCGTTCCGCTAATTGGCCGCGGATATCCCCGGCAAGTTTCTTGCCGTCTATGACAATGGCTGACATGGCATTCCCCCTTGACGATGCTTCGGGCGACCGGGTTGCGATTCCGGCTCCATTTGATCGATAGTAGCGAAAGATCCACCACGGGACAAGACTCGATACGGCCGCCGGTTTCTATTCGATGATGCGGTCCAGAAATCGGCCGAGGCGATCCACTCCCTCCGCGAAGCGGGGAGGCTCGAGAAGCAGACTGAGAGCCAGGCAACCCTCGCGCTCAAAGTCGAAGAAATACCCCGGGTGCACGGCGACGCCCTCGGCCTCGAGCAGGCCCAAGGCCAGATCCTCGTCCGTTTCTATCCGTGGGCATTCCAGCAGGGCGATCCAGCCGCCGTCGCAGCGAAGCACCCGGAACGGGGAATCGTCGCCGCCGAAACGTTCCTTGAGCACGCCCAGGTTGAGAAGCAAGCGTCGCCGCGTCCGGGCCACGAAGGCATCGGCGCCGGGCAACAGGAGCGGCAAGGCATTCATGGCCGGAGCACCGGCGGACAGGTATGTGTCCGCGATCACTTCGAGGCGCGCCATGGCTTGGCCCCTGAGCGCGGGCGGGCCGCCCACGCGTATCCAGCCGAGCTTGAGCTGTGGCA
The DNA here is from genome assembly GCA_004525355.1 of Spirochaetales bacterium. Classification (GTDB taxonomy): domain Bacteria; phylum Spirochaetota; class Spirochaetia; order Treponematales; family UBA12059; genus UBA5200. The sequence goes on along the minus strand of SPCK01000215.1, from coordinate 2,996 downwards.
GGCACATGAGTTTTGACAATCCGTCCAGGATGAAGGTCAGGCACCCGTCCTGACCGCCAAGACTCTCCTGACTGCCGTCAGCCTCCAGAGCGTAGGGCAGGAAGACTTCGTCCGAAATCAGCGCCATCCCATTCCTGGAGCAAAAATCGACCAAGCGGGCGCGCTCGGCCGGCCTGATGAAGGAACCTGTGGGATTGTTCGGGTTGATGACGACCAGCGCCCGGGCACCCGTCGCGGCCGCAGCTTGCTCAAGCCCATCAAGATCGATAAACCAGCCGTCAGCATGCTTGTACTCGAGCCTGTACGGAATCGCCCGCACTCCCTCGAGCCCGGCCAGGTAATCGAACAACGGGTAACCCGGCTTGGGTACCAGCACGGCGTCACCCGGATCGCACAACAGCTTGAAGAGCCATCCGTAGGCCTCGGACGTGCTTGCAGCCAGGAACAGGTCGTCGGGCTCGCAATCCAGCCGTAACGCCAACGCCTGCCTGGCGCCCGGGAGCCCTCGCGGGTCGGGATGGTACTCAAGGCTGGCTGCATTGGACAACGCGGCGAGCACGCCCTCGGGAAAGAGACCGCACCTGGTGGGGTTGCTCTCCGAGAGATTGAGGATAGCCCGGCCCTCGCTCGCCAACCTTGCCGCCAGGATCGCCAACCTGTTCCGGTGAGGGTCGGCCGATACTCGGCCTGAGAAATACGTCGATTCATTCATCGGTCATTCAGTGTACCGCATGAAGGCGTCTTGCGCGAGCCCGGTTGGATGGGCCGGACTCGCCAGAAAATACTCGATCCGAAGGTCCTTCCATAAAAACCCGGATCCGGGTTATCATGGGTGGATGTTTTCGTTGCCCGGCGTCACTTTACAGGGATGCGCACTCTCGAGGTTTCCATGTCCAAGCGAAGCTCGGTAGCGCGCCGCGTCTTCGTCACCCTGACGCTCCTCTTCTTCACCATAGTGGGACTCGTGGCACTCTCCATGTACTTCACGGTCACCGGGTCGGTGGAAGCGGCGGTCCTCGGAAACGTCACCCGAGACATGGCTCTGGCAGCGCGGGACTTTGAGATATGGCTGTCCGGGAAAACCGGTACGCTCGAGACCCTGCGGTATACGGCCCTGCGCTTCAGCGAACAACCGGAAATCATCCATAAATTACTCATTGACGCGAGCGCCGCCGACACTGACATCTCCTGGATATATTTCGGGTCTGCGTCTTTCGATCCCAAAAAACGAACGGTAGTAGCCGACGGGCTGGTGCGTAGCGGCGCCGGCTACTACCTCGACGGGTCCGGCTGGACGCCGGCCCCTGGATGGGACTGGACCAAACGCCCTTGGTTCCTGCAATCCGCAGTATATCCGGATGCCGTGGTGGGCTCACCCTATAGCGACGAGGATACGGGCGACACGGTCGTATCCATTACCCTGGCGTGCAAGAAAGCTGACGGTACCCTTTTGGGAGTACTGGGCGCCGATGTCCTCCTGTCCCGCCTGACCACCATCGTGTCGATGCGCCGATTCACCCAGAACTCGCGCACCTACCTGGTGGATCGCGAGGGCACGCTCATCACGAAGGAAGAGCGGATTTCAGAGACTCCCCTGGTGCCCAGCCACAACGTATTCTCGCCCGGCTCGCCGCTCGTAGGCCTGCGCTCTTTCATGAACTCGGTTGAACGGACCTCGGGCCTCCTGCGCAAGGAAGGCCTGTACTACGCGTCGAGCCGTGTGCCGAGGACCAACTGGCTTATCATCAGCCTGGGCCCAGTCGCGGATGTGGCATCTCCCGTTTTTGCGTTCTACCGTACGCTTGCGATCATATCCTTCCTGGGACTCCTTGCGGCGATCCTGTTCGCAATCCTGGAATCCCGCTCCATATCCAAGCCGATAGAAGCACTCAAGCGCGGCGCACTCGCCCTGGCGGCGGGAAACCTTGAATATCGGGTCTCCATTGAAAGCAATGACGAGTTTGGAGAATTGGCCGACTTCTTCAACCACGTCGCCATCAACCTCAAATCCGATATGGACCGCATGGAAGAACAGCGCGCCCAAATCCAGCGCTATTCACAGACACTCAAGCGCAAGGTTTACGAGCGCACCAGGAAACTCAATGAGGCAAACGCGCTCCTTCGCCTGCGCAACGACCAGATGGAAGAAGAAGTCCAGATGGCCGCGGCCGTACAGCGAAAGATCGTACCGAGCGAGGCCGAATTGCCCAGGTCCCCGGCGCTCAGTTTCGGGGCTCGTTACCTGGCGATGGCGAACGTCGGCGGCGACCTGTACGACGCCATGGACCTTGGTGGCGGTCGATACGCCTTTATCATCGGCGACGTATCCGGCCATGGAATACCGGCGGCCCTTATCGCGGCGATGGCCAAGGTCAGTTTCCGGTCGCACGCGCTCCGTGGCTGGGAGACCGACGCAATACTGTTCGAAGTGAATCGCGAATTGTGCGAACTGATCGGCGGCGAGACCTATTTCGTTTCCGCGTTCATGGCCATCCTTGACGTTACCGACGGCAGCGTCATGTACGCCAATGCCGGCCACCCGCCCGCCCTGCTCCGCCATGCCGACGGCAACGTCGAGGAGCTCGCAGCATCCGAAGGACAACTGCTTGGCATAACCGAGGATTTCCCGCTCTCCCAGGGAAGCACCTCGATGTGTCCAGGCGACCGCCTGGTGCTGTATACCGATGGAATCATCGAGGCCAGGTCCGTCAGCGGGGAGTTCTATGACCTGCCCCGACTGATGACCTTCCTTACCGACCACGGATCGGGCGCGCCCTCCACCTTCGTTGGGTTGCTCCTCGAGGACGTCGCCGCCTTCTCATCAGGCGTGCATCAGTCAGATGACCGGGCCGTACTCATCATCGGCTTCGAACGCTACGTCACCGATTGCCCAGGACGGGATCTCGACGCTGTCGACCAGATCCGCAGCGCCGAGCTGATGACCGGCGCCGGTTCGGTACGTGAAGCCGCAGCCACCCTCGAAGACTTGAGGCGCA
>SPCK01000263.1 GCA_004525355.1 Spirochaetales bacterium | reverse complement strand
GTGGCCGTCTCGGCCTTTACCAGCTACATTTCAGAATATCCTGAAGAGATTGAAAGGGCGACCTCGTTCATGCACGAGGCCGTCGATCCTGTAGTCAAACGCCTGCTGGCCGTTTCCCTCGCAGGCAGGCTACCGTTCCTCCTCGTTTCTGGCCAGGATCCGCGGCGATGCCGCCCCATCGTCGAAAGCATGATCGAGACCGGAAAGAGCGCCGGGCTCGTGGCTTTCCTCAACTTCAATCGCGATTCAGGCATCGAGGATGCCGTTCTCGGTTGGATCGCTCCATACCTTGAAACGGATGCCGCGTTCCGAAAAACCTGCGCGAGCTACCTGGACCCGCGGCTTCGCGCGGAACTCGGCATCGCGCCCGAAGAGGCGCCCAGGAGCAGCCGGAAGATTCCTCTCACCAGGGCGGATCGGATCGGGCTCTGGACGATCCTGGCGCTGATAGTCATTCTGCCCGCGGCGGCCGTCGCGGCTGGCCTGTCCGGCGCCACCATAGGAAGGACCTGGATCCTGGCCAGGGAAGTCTTCCGCCAATTCACCTACTGGTTCGGTTTCTACGCCATAACGCTGAACGGCATTTACCTGCTCCTCATCCTGTTGGCCCGGAAGAACCTCAATTCCCAGGCGGAATACTGGAAGCTTCTGGACAAGGAATACCTGTTCACGAACGGCATCCTGCCATCTATTTCGGTCCTAGCCCCGGCCTACAACGAAGAGAAAACGGTCGTGCAGAGCGTCCACTCGCTTTTATCCCTCGAATATCCCAATTTCCAGGTCATCGTGATCAACGATGGGTCCGCCGACACAACGATGGAGGTTTTGTCTCAGGAGTTCGAGCTCGAGCGCATCGATCCGACGACACGCAGCGCCCTGGCCACGGCTCCCGTGCGGAGCGTGTACCGGTCGCCCCGGTACACCAAGCTTCTGGTCATCGACAAGGACAATGGCGGCAAGGCGGATGCCCTAAACGCCGGCATCAACCTGGCCGCAAGCGACTACGTATGCAGCATCGACTCGGATTCGCTATTGGAACCCGACGCGCTCCTGAGGATGACGGCTCAGATACTGACCTCCGATACGGAGACCATAGCCGTGGGCGGGAATATCCTGCCGGTCAACGGCTGTGCCGTCGAGCGGGGCATGCTCCAACACATCGCCCTGGCACACAACAAATACGCCAGGCTCCAAACTATCGAGTACCTGCGCTCGTTCATCGCGGGCAGGCTCGGCTGGTCCCAGCTGAACGCACTGCTCATCATCTCCGGCGCTTTCGGTCTCTTCCGCCGAGACCGGGTCCTTGAGATCGGTGGGTACATGACCGGGCGCGGCGAGTTCAACCGCGATACCGTCGGGGAGGACATGGAGCTCGTGGTTCGGCTCATCAGGCGCATGTGCGACACGCGCAGGAAATACCGCATCAGGTACGCGTCGAGCGCGAACTGCTGGACCGAGGTACCTGAAGACCTGAACAGCCTGTACAAGCAGCGGGACCGATGGCATCGCGGCCTGGTGGAGATCATGACTTGGCACAGGAAGATGATCTTCAATCCCCGGTACGGCACGGCCGGGCTCGTGGCCTTCCCATATTTCCTGATATTTGAATTCATCGGACCATTCTACGAATTTGCGGGATATCCCCTGCTGCTCGTCGGCTTCGCGACGGGCGCCCTGCACTGGCATATCTTTGCCATCATGTTCAGCGCGGTGCTGTTGTTCGGCCTGCTCATATCGATTGTTTCGCTCGCGCTGTCAGAACGAGGCATCGTCTATTTCCGCCGCGAGGAACAAGCCACCCTGCTGGGCTATTCCGTCATCGAGAACTTCGGATTCAGGCAGCTGATGGGCTGGGTGCGCGTATTTTCCTTCGTGGGCATGCTCCTCAAGAACAAGGGCTGGCAAAAACTCGAGCGCAAGGGTTTTACCGCCAAGCCGCAAGGCTCGGTCGGAAAGACGTGAAGACCGGGAGCGTCGCCATGCTACCGGCTATTCTACTGGCGCTCCCGCGGAGTCTGCCGCGGAAACCAGGGGCAACTCCGTAGTGCCGGCGGGAAGATCGATAACGACGAGGTTGCGCGCGCGTCTCACTCCGAGCCCTTCCGCACCCGCGGGAACGTCGCCGACAGGGAGCTTCAGCCCGAGCCCGGGGACTGGAGATCCCGCTCGCAACCGAAGGATCCGCTGCCCGTCCCTGACTACGATATCCGCTTCCACTCCGTCCCGAGCCTCCCACCAGCTCCCGAACTCGGCAAGCGTTCCCCACCACGCACGATCCCGCAGGCGGACGGTAAAATCCTTCAGGAAGCGCAGCTTCTCGGCAACCACGTTCGGGTGGATCAAGACGACAAACAATCCGCCGTACCGGGATATCTTGCCGGCCAGCTCGACCGCCTCGTCGACCCGCCCATCCATTGGTGGATCCTTCTCATCCTCCACGGTCACCGGGAACTCGTAGGTCGAGGTCTCCGAATCGTACAGGCGCTCGTAGTTTAGCCTGAACGGTAAATGAGTCATTACGTCATCGGCGGAGACCGCGGACGAGTAACGGTATCCCGCTGATTCCAGCGACTGCGGAAGCGAGAATGGATTGGCCAGAAAGCCCGGGCGGAAAGATCTTACGGTCGAGCGCGAATACCGCTCTATCAGGTATTTACTCACCCGCAACTCTCCCATGACGGTGGCGTTCCTTGTATAGTAGAATTCGATGATGCGCGGTTGATATTCGGGATACGCTTCCCGGTAGCTGCCTTGCGGAAGCTTGGCGAACATGTCGGAGTGGCTTACCGAATGGCTGCCCAGCTCCATGCCCAGACTTTCGAGGGTCGCAAGGAGTTCCGGCGTGCGGTCATCGAAGAACACCTCGTCAAAGAAATCCCTGAAGTACTTGGTCTGCAGGAAATACGTAGCACCGTAGCCCATGCTTCGCTCGTAGTCGGCATATTCCACGCTATTGGCCAAGGATCCCGCGTAATCGACGTCATGGGACACGATCACCGAAAGCGCGAATCCGTCGGGCGCGGGATGCAGGGTCACGGCGTCCCGTTCATAGAGCCGGTACACTTCCCCGATAAAACGCAGCACCGTGTCAACGGACGGCTCGAAGGCGTTCACGTAGGCGCGGTTGGCTTCATCGTCCCGATTGCCCTGGGCCATCAGGATATACCGCCCAAGATCGAAGCCGAACGCGATCGCCGCGCCGGCTCCCGTCTGGCGCCGGACGATTGCCGCGCTCCCGTCGTCGTATCGCGCCAGGATCTCTGCCGGCTGGATGAATGCCTGGGTGCGCATCAGCGAACGCGGCCGTTCCGGATTGCCCAGGCGAATCGTCCGCTCCTCGGGGTAGATGAAATCGGCGGCGAACGGCGATTCGGCATATTCAAGCTCGGCCCGCTTGCGGTTCCTGCGGGCGGAATCAAATCCGAAAAGCTCGGCCATCCCGGGAGCGGGGGCGGCGACCATTGACGAAAGGATCGCTCCGCCACCGGCGGCATGGTTTTCTATTCGCTTCAGACCATCCCCGTCGATCGCTCCCTTCTTGAATCCGGGGTAGACGAACACCACGTCGTGCTCCAGCGCCGTATCGAGGGAATCCGTAATCATGAAGGGGATGCCGAATGACTTCAGGCCATGGACCAGCCCGAGCCACGGCGATTTCGGATCGGTCAGCAATATCGCCAGCCGCGAAGGCGAACCGGATCCGTATTCCCGCCAATCAGTCCGAATGGAAACGGGCTTCGGCGATTCATCGATCGGCCCCCGGACGCCGGGAAGCGAGAGAAATTCTTCTCGTGCCTGCCTGACCAGCGGAGACTCGGGCGCCAACCCTTTCAGCCCCGGCACCGCAAAGCCTCCGCTCGCTCCCGAGCCGCATCCGGCGAGCATCGATACCGACAGAATCGCCAAGAACGCGGATACCGCCAGCCGGGCAGACAATCGTGATGAAGCATACATGCAACGAGTATACTATCCTTCGCGAGCGCCCGCGAATAGCTCGGACGCTCGCCC
>SPCK01000364.1 GCA_004525355.1 Spirochaetales bacterium | reverse complement strand
GGACGACGGCGACGTACACGAAGCGGCCGCCGCTAGGACCGCGGCCAGCAGCATCGCCTTGATCAGCATGTTTCGTTTCCACATTGGTTGCCTCCGATCGCTGATTGTATTTGTATCGAACACAGTATACGGCCGAACAGGTCATGCTGCCATGACTATGCGCGAACGCCCGGTCTCCTGCCAGCCATTTCGCGCATAGCCCGACCCCCGGCCGGGCCGGGGGTCACGCCCCAAACGGCTACTCGGTTCGGCTTGCATGCTCCCCCGGTTTCCGGCTACTCTTGAGTTGACTCCATTCCATTATATCGAGGAAACCATGGCCCTTAACTGCGGTATCGTCGGGCTGCCCAACGTAGGCAAATCAACCATATTCTCCGCATTGTCCAGCGCCAAGGCCGAGGCGGCCAACTATCCGTTTTGCACCATAGAACCCAACACGGGTATCGTACCGGTACCGGATCCGAGGCTGGACCGGCTGGTGCAGCTGTTCGAGCCACTCAAGCGCATCCCCGCGGTGGTCGAGTTCGTGGACATAGCCGGGCTTGTGGCGGGCGCAAGCCAGGGCGAGGGCCTTGGCAACAAATTCCTGGCGCACATCCGGGAGACGGGCATCATCGCGCAGGTGGTGCGTTGTTTCGATGATCCGGACATCGTGCACGTGGCCAATCGGATCGACCCGATCAACGACATCGATATCGTCGCAACGGAGCTTGCCCTGGCTGACCTTGAGACGGTGGACAAGCGCCTTGACAAGGCACAGCGATCCATGCGCGTCCTGGGGGGCGAGCAGAAGAAGGCAGCTGAGCACGAGATAGCCGCGCTTGGCAAGGTGCGCCCCGCCCTTGAAGAAGGCAAGCCCGCCCGCTCGGTACATCTGTCCGACGAGGAGGCCGCCGAGGCCAGGAACTGGTTCCTGTTGACCATGAAGCCGCAGGTGTACGTGTGCAACACCGACGAGAACGGCGTCATGAAGGGCAACGCGTACGTAGAACTGGTCAAGGCGCGCGCCGCCAGCGAAGGCTCGGAGGCCGTGGTCATCTGCGGCAAGTTCGAGGCCGAGTTGGCGGAGATGGAGAGCGAAGAGGACAAGGCCGAGTTCCTCTCCGAGTTGGGCCTCAAGGAATCCAGCCTGTCGGCGCTCATCCACGCCGCCTACCGGCTCCTGGGTCTGCGCACCTTCTTCACCTCGGGCAAGGACGAGTGCCGCGCCTGGACCATCCACGCCGGGGACAAGGCGCCACAGGCCGCGGGCGTCATACACACGGACTTCGAGAAGGGCTTCATCAAGGCCGACGTGTACTCCTACGACGACATCGACTCGTTCGGCTCCGAGCACGCTCTGCGCGCAGCGGGCAAGATACGCATTGAAGGCAAAGAGTACGTCGTCCAGGATGGAGATGTCATGTTCTTTAAATTCAACGTGTAGGAAATAGTGCTTGAGCGCATCGGCCGCTCGCTGAAGCGTGCGGCCGTCGGGCTCTCCGCTTGTATCTTCGCCGCTTGTGGGGCCCGCTGGCGGGGGCCGCCTGCGGGGGCCGCCTGCGGGGTCGCCTGCGGAGCGGCGAAGGATACCGTTGCGATCCCTTGCGCGGAAGACCGGCGACCTGCGGGTTTCGCGTTGACGGCATCGGCCGGGCATCCTACAATCGGACTACATGGAAGCCAAGACCTGCTGGATTACCGGCGCCACCTCAGGAATCGGACGTGCCTTGGCCCGGGAATACCTGGGCCGCGGATGGAAGGTGGTCGCCTCAGGGCGCGCCGTCGACGCACTCGAGTCGCTCGCGGCGGAGGCGCCGCCGGGAATGGTCGTGCAGCTGCCCTTCGACTACGAGAACGCGGCGTCCCTGCCTCTGGCTGTCGCCGCCGCGATGGAGCATGCGCCCGTCCTCGTGATACTGAACGCCGGCGCCAGTCAGCGCATGCGCGTCCGCGACATGGGACAGGCTGACCTTGCGCGCATTATTCGGCTTGACCTGTCGGCGCCCATCGAGCTGGCACGGCTTATCGTTGTCTCCAGGAAGGATGATGCAGCGAGGAGGCCAATGAGGCTCGTCGCGGTCAGCTCGCTGGCCGGCATGGTGCCCACACCGGTACGAGCCGGGTATGCCGCGGCCAAGCACGGTCTACTCGGGTTTTTCACCACGCTCGCCGCAGAGGAGGATCCCGCGGATCTGGCGGTGTCCATAGTCATGCCCGGATTCGTACAGACGTCGATCGCGGAGCGCGCATTCTCGGGTTCCGGCGGGCCTCCCCCGGACGCCGATATCGATGGGGGAATGGACCCGGCAGTCACGGCGCACCGTATCGCGAACGGCATCGAGCGCGGCCGCCTTTTCATACTCGTGGCCCTGGACGCCAGGACGAGGCTGGCCCTCGTCCTGCGGATATTCGCCCCGTCGCTGCTCGTATCCATCCTCAGGAAAAGAGGCCATTGATGAACATGCTTCCTTTTGCGCTGCTGGCGTTACTGTTTCCCGCCCTCGTGCAACTTGCCCGTGACCGGGTGAAACTCCTGTCGTCGTTCAATCCACTCCTGACCAGCTACGCGGTGGGCATACTCCTGGGGAATACGGTGCTCCGGAACGGGGCGGCTTTCGCCGCGTTCGACCTGGTCGCCACCGTCAGCGTGGCCTTTTCCATCCCGCTTATGCTGTTCACCCTGGACGTGCGCTCGTGGGGAAAGTCCACAGGAAAGATCATGCTCGGCATGGCGCTGGCGTCCGTATCGATCGTGCTGACCGTGGTCAGCGGATTCTTCCTGTTCTCCGGCGCACTGCCCGAGTATCCGAACCTGGCTGGCCTCCTGGTGGGTGTCTATACCGGGGGAACACCCAACCTCGCAGCTCTCAGGATCGCCCTGGGGGTCGACAATGACCTGTACCTGGCGGTGCACGGCGCGGACGTGGTGATCAGCGCCCTGTACATATTCTTCTATATAACGGTGGCCAAGTGGGTCATCGGCAAGTTCCTCGTCGTACCGACGCTCGCTGTTCCAGCGCTCGCCGTACCGTCGCTCGTCGT
>SPCK01000081.1 GCA_004525355.1 Spirochaetales bacterium | reverse complement strand
GTCCTCAACAAGGGCAATATTACCATGTTCACCCGGGCAGGTGCTTTCGGCCTCGATGCCGAGGGGCGCCTGGTCAATCCGAGTAACGGGTATCGCGTTCAGGGGTGGAACGCCCAGACGATCAACGGTATCGAGATACTGAACACGTCCGGCGCCCTGAATGACCTGGTTATTCCCATCGGCTCCAAGGACCCGGCAAAGGCCACCGAACAAGTCTACCTGGCCTGTAATCTGGACAAGCGCCTCGTGGAGATTCCCGAAGGCGCCGCTCCCGAGACGGTACAGCAGAATACCTGGCGGGTCGAGGAGAAGGTATACGATTCCTTCGGCACCGAGCATATATTGCGCGTGGACTTTACAAAGGTGCCCGGCCAGAACAACCAGTGGCAGGCTACGGTCAACGTGGACCCCGAAGTAGCGGTGGCCACCAACGCGGCCGTGGGCCTTACGCCCGAGGCTCAGCAGGGGAATACCTTTGTAGTGGAGTTCGACAACCTGGGAACGCTCAGGCGCGTCGTCGATGGACAGGGTAATCCTTCCGGCGAGGAGGGTGTCCTCTCCATGGGTGTATCCTTCGACGTGGCCGATACCACTCCGGGTGCAGGTGGACAAAACGTGCGCCAGAATTTTGCCCTTAACGTGGGCGTTGCCGGCTCTGTGCGCAACAGCGTGACGCAGTTCGCCGAGGCTGCCAGTACCAAGGTCTTCCAGCAGGACGGCTATGGCATGGGCTACCTTGACAACTTCAAGATCGATCAGTCAGGCGTCATCACCGCCGTGTACTCGAACGGTTCGACCCGTACCATCGGGCAGGTGGCCTTGGGTAGTTTTACCAACCCGAATGGCCTCGAGAAGGCGGGAGAGACCAACTTCCTGGCGTCCAACAACTCGGGCATGGCCAATATTGGTCCCTCCGGTATCGCGGGCAAGGGCAAGATCATCGCCGGTACGCTGGAAATGTCAAATGTCGACTTGGCCGAGCAGTTCACCGACATGATTATTACACAGCGCGGTTTCCAGGCCAACTCGAAGACTATACAGACCAGCGACCAGATGCTGCAGGAACTGCTGACGTTAAAGCGTTAAGATGATCGAGTAGGAAATGTGCCATGAAGAACACGAAGAGAATGCAGAGCGAGAAGGAGAGATCATGAATATTGGAAAGGCGGGAGAAATACTGGTGGAGGCTATATGCCATTCCTGTGCCATCATCCGCCTTCCCCGTACTATCTCCATGCCAATATCTTCCTTCGTGACCTTCGTGGCCCGGATTTCGGATTTGCTTCTACTGGAACGGGGTGCGGCATGATAGAATTGACCAAGCTGAATGGGGATACCTTCTGGTTGAACCCGCATCAGATAGAGTATATTGAGCGCACGCCGGATACGACCATCATCATGTTGTCGGGCAAGCGCATCGTGGTCAAGGAAAGTCTTGCCGTACTCAGGCAACGCATAGTCGATTATCGTCGTGAAATCGGCGCGTTCAAAAACGAGGAGTAGCGGATGGATTTAGCGTCCGTTCTTGGCATCGTAGGCGGTTTCGTCTGTATCATCGCCTCCATGTATGCTTCAGGTGGTACGGTTACAACCTACCTCGATCCAGCTTCGGCCCTCATGACCATCGGTGGTTCCTTTTTCGCCCTCATGCTCAACTATACCATGAAAGACATGATGGGCATCTGGAGTATCATTGGCAAGGCTTTCAGGGTGCCCGATTTCGGCGAGATCAAGATTGCCGAAGCCCTGTTGTCGCTTTCAGAGAAAGCGCGCCGGGAAGGCATCCTTTCGCTCGAGGAAGAAATCGAGGCCGTTGACGCCGAATTCATGAAGCGCGGCCTGCGTATGGTGGTGGATTCGGTAGATCCAGAGGTCATACGGAATATCCTGGATACGGAACTTATACAAATGAACGAGCGCCACGGCAAGTGGCTCAAGATGATTGATCAATGGTCAAAGCTCGCGCCCGGTTTTGGCATGCTGGGAACGGTCCAGGGTCTCATTGCCATGATGAAGAACCTTGAGGACAAGAGTCGGATAGGCCCCAACATGGCTGTGGCCCTCATCACCACCTATTATGGTGCCATGATGGCCAACTTTATCCTTATCCCCATCATGGGAAAGCTTGCCAGCCAGGACGAATCGGAGACCAAGGTGCGCGAAATGGTCATAGAAGGCGTACTGTCCATCCAGCAGGGCGACAATCCGCATATCCTGCAGATGAAACTGTCGTCGTACCTGTCGCCCGAAAATCAGAAGAAACTCGAAGAACTCCACCCGGCGAGTTAAGGGAGAAGGTCGATGGCCCGAAAGAAGAGGGAGAGAATCCACAAAGGTGGTACACCAGACTGGTTGGTCACCTATGGGGACATGATTACGCTCCTTCTCGTGTTCTTCGTCGCGTTGTTCGATACCACCGACGCGGACGTCATCCAGATCAATCAAATGATTTCCAGCCTGAACAACATCGGCATGGGCGCTTCACCCGGCGGGAACACGCTTGCCACAGGCAAGCTCGCGGAGCTTGGCAACACGATCGGGACCCTTCCATCGATGGAGAAAGGCAGAATGCTGGCTACTGCGAAGAAGAAGGCGGTCTCGCTGTTTCAACCGGAAATCAAGTCGAACAAGGTACGGATCAGCTCCGATGAGCGGGGCTTGGTCATATCGCTTGCCTCGGACGCGTTCTTCCGGCCGGCCAGCGCCGATATCAATATAGAAGAGACCCGGACGATGCTCATTCGACTCGCAGAACTGCTCAAGTCCGATGAATTGGCGGGAAGGCAATTCAGGATCGAAGGGCATACAGACTCGTCTCCGACCGATCCGGCAGGCCCCTGGTTCTCCAATTGGGAATTGTCCTCCGCAAGGTCGCTGAACGTCCTGCATTACCTGACGGATTTCGGCGCTCCGGAGGCGAGATTCCAGGTTTCGGGCTTGGCCGACACGGTACCGATCGCTGACGACGCTACGGAAGAAGGCCGCGCCTACAACAGGCGCGTGGATATCATTATTCTGGACGAAGGGCATCTGTAGATGCAGGGGAGCGATAAGCCATGAGCGACGATTTCGACAAGGGCGGAGCCGATTTCGGAGAGGGCCCGGATGTCATAGAGAAACCCAAGAGAAAGGGCAGTGGCAAAGCCATTCTCGGGTTGCTCAAATGGATAGGCATAGGCTTGGGCGCTGTAATATTCATTGTGGTGATAGTCGTCGTCACGGTGGGAATCCTCAATCAACAGGCTAAACCGATGACCTCGGTACCGAGCAGTGAGGATTATCAGGCTTCAACGCCTATATATGCGACGTTTACCAATCTGGATCAGATCAGCACAAATACGATCGATAACGAGCCATGGGCTATCATCGTTCAGATCAACCTCGCGTACGAGGCCGAAGACAAGACCATTCAGACCGAGCTGACCAGCAGGCGTTACCAGATCCAGGACGACCTGCGGAATTTCTTCAGTACCAAGCCTATCAGCCAACTCCTTCCTGAACGGGAGCGTATGCTCAAGGAAGAAATCCGGGAGCGCCTGAACCGGCTTCTTACCAAGCCGGCCATCAAGGATGTCTATTTCCAGGATTTCAAGCGAACGCAGATGTGATCGCGTACGGTACTGCGCCAAACCGGGTTTTTTTGATCGCAGCCCTTCAAGTAAAACAGGCTGCAACATTGCAGAAAGCGCTTTTATATGCCATTATGATGGGTGGAGAGAACGCATGACCGAAGTCCTGTCCCAGGACGAAATAGACCAGCTCCTCACCGCGATCAACGCCGGGGATACATCCCTTGAAAACGTACAGTCGACCACGGATTCAAGGAAGATCAAGATCTACGATTTTCGGCGTCCCGACAAATTTTCCAAGGAGCAAATGCGCACCGTGCAGAACATGCACGAGACGTTCGCGCGGTTGACCACCACGGCCCTCTCCGCATCGTTGCGCATACTGGTCAACGTTCACGTCGCCAGCGTGGACCAGCTTACCTACGAGGAGTTCATCCGCTCCATACCCACGACTACGACCCTCGCCGTCGTGAGCATGGATCCGCTTAAGGGACAGATAATTCTCGAGATCGATCCTTCCGTAACCTTTACCATCATCGACAGGCTCTTCGGAGGCGCTGGAGAAGGCTCCAAGCTGACGCGCGAGCTGACGGATATCGAGTACTCGGTAATGGAAGGCATAATAGTCAAAATCCTGGGTAACCTGCGCGAGGCGTGGACACAGGTGATCGATCTCAGGCCGCGCCTGTCCCAGATAGAAGTCAATCCACAGTTTGCCCAGATTGTCCCTCCGACCGAAATGGTCGTTCTCGTCACCCTGGAGACCAAGATTGGCGAGGTGGAAGGTATGATGAATCTCTGCATTCCCTACCTTACCATCGAGCCCATCATCTCCAAGCTGTCGGCGCAGTATTGGTATTCGTCGGTACGGCGCGGTGCGACTACAGAGAATCTCAATATTCTCAAGGAGAAATTGTCCACGATTGACGTACCGGTGATCGCGGAAATCGGTCGTATCCAGGTGACCGTCCGGGACGTTCTCAACCTCCAACTCCTTGACATCATTCGTCTCTATAATGTCAAGATTGATGACCCCATGATACTCAATGTCGGCAACAAGAAAAAGTTTCTGTGTCGCCCAGGCGTAATCGGAAAAAAGATGGCGGTGCAGATCGTCAAGAAACTGGAAGAATTCGGTCAGGAAGAGTACGAAGAGCTGGCCGCGGAAGGTGAGGACACTTATGAGTGACGGCGCGCTCTCGCAGGACGAGATAGATTCCCTTCTCGCGGGACTGGATCCGGGAACGGGCGGAGCTCCCAAACCGGCGGCGGCCGGCAAGCCAACAGCAGAGTTGGCCGCATTCAGGGATATGCTCGATTCGATCGGCGCGACCCAGGCGCATAATCTGTCCATGATCACCGGTCAGGATGTATCTTTGGGTCCCGTCAAGGTGGATGTGACAACTCGGGACGGTATGCTACCATCCCTGCCGGACGAGATCCTGGCCATCCGGGTGGATATGATAGGCGGGATTCCCGGCGACCATATATTTCTCTTGCCCAAGGACATAGCCGTTCGTATCGCCTCTCTGGCGAACAAGGACGATTCACTGACCGATATGGACGAGATGGCCATATCAGCCGTATCGGAATGCGTTTCCTCCATGACCGGTACGCAGATCACCCTGTTTACGGAGAAGACCGGTAACAGGAGTATCCAGACAGAGGCTGCCGATGGTTCTTTCGGACCCAAGGCGATCGCCAGGTTCCCCGCGAGTGAATTTACCAGGATCCAGTACGATCTGACCATAGGCGGCGAGGCATTCAATATTTGGGAGATTTTTTCGCTGTCGTTCGTCAAGGATATCGCTGCGGCCTCAGGCGTTCGTCCCGCGGAATCACAAGCCGCTCCCCCAGGCGGCATGCAAGCCCAGCAACAAGGCATGGGCGGTATGGCACAGGGTGGCTACCAGCAGCAGCCCATGTACCAGCAGTCGATGATGGGAGGGCAGCAGCAACCCGGTGGCTATGCTTCCCCGATGATGGGTATGGCCGCGCCCAACGTGCAACCGGTACAGTTCGCCAACCTGAACATGGGACGCGGCGGACAGGAAAGCGGTAATATCGGCCTCATCATGGACGTCTACATGGAGCTCACGGTCGAGCTCGGACGTACCAAGAAACTTATCAAGGATATTCTGGGAATTGGCGAAGGCACGATCATCGAGTTGGACAAACTGGCCGGCGAGCCCGTCGATATTCTGGTCAATCATAAGTTGATAGCCAAGGGCGAGGTCGTGGTCATCGATGAGAATTTTGGTGTCCGCGTTACCGAGATCGTCTCCCCTATGGAGCGCATGGCTGATTTGAGCTGAGGTTCACTGCCTTGCCGTTCATGCAAGGGTAGTCGTACTGCCATTTTCCCATGCTCCCGGCAGGCAGCTTTTCCATATAGCCCATGGACTTGTTGCCACAGTACGCATTCTGGATTACAATGCCCGCGGAGGGGAACGTGAATAGTGCCATCCGCATCCTCTGCGTGCCGGTCTTCTGCCTTGTCATATCCTCGGGGGTATGGGCACAGGAGGCACCGACTCCCGTAGATGAAACCACCCTCGTGATCAGCGACGCTGCGGCAGAGCCTGGTACGAGCGTAGCATCTACATCGATACTTCCCTACATACTCCGCATGGTACTCGTACTCGGATTCGTGATCGCTGCAATATATGGGCTTTACGCTCTGATCCGGCGTTCGTCCAGACCAAAGCCGATGTCGGATTCCCCGCTCAAGATCTTGGCGACGAATCAGGTTGGGCCAGGCCGCAGCTTGCTCGTCGCATCAGTGGGTACCAAGGCTTGGCTCCTGGGGTCCACGGATGCCGCGCTTTCGCTGATCGCTGAGATTCAGGACAAGGAACTTATCGACGAGCTCACCCTGAACGCCCAGAAATCTCCGGACGTGCCCAGGCAGGATTTTTCAACCGTATTATCATCACTACTAAAGCCACGGGCTGGCGGCACGTCAAGACAAGGCCGTTCCAGCGATTTTTACGCGAAGCAGCGAGACCGGCTCAAGAAATTCTGACCTATACGTACTTGGTTTCGGTTATACGGGCCTTTTCCAATTCGGTTGAGCGATTCATGCAGATGGGCCTTTTTCAAAAGTCTCCTGACTTTTGAATGAGCCTCGGATATCACGGATGCGAAAATCTGCATGATATCCTGCAATGCTGACCGAATTTTCGTGGATTAGGCTTTTCAATATTTCATGACGGCTCCGGCCGACCTTCGGGAGGGGATGTGCGTAGGTTCTTGCCGTTGTTGATTCTGTTCGCAGCGTTTGGCGCCGCCTATGCCCAGGACGCTCAAACGAGACCGTTCCCCTCTGTGCCCGCGGATACCGCGACAGAGGTGCCGATACCCCTGGCTACGCCGCGTATCGGCGATTTTCCCGCCGGGGCTGCCGGGGCCACCTCGGCGTTACCCGGGTTGCCTTCCGCCATCCCGCTGGTGGATCTTTCAGTACGCTCTCCGCAGAACGGCCGCGAGGTTGCCTTCAGCCTGCAGCTGCTTCTGATCCTGACGGTTTTGTCCCTGGCGCCGAGCATCATCATCCTGCTGACCAGTTTTCTACGAATCTCGATCGTGCTCGATTTCGTCAAGCGCGCCCTGTCCCTCCAGCAGGTTCCACCCGCTCAGGTGCTGATGGGAGTAGCGTTCTTCCTGACCCTGTTCATCATGTGGCCGACTTTTTCCCAGGTGTATGAAAAGGCGGTACGACCCATGATGGATGGACAGATGAACGTCGAACAGGCTTACCGCGAGGCGGAAAAGCCGTTTCGACTGTTCATGTACTCTCAGATGAAGGATAATCCTGAAAACATCCGCTTGTTCATGAACATGCGCGGACTCGCCAAGCCGGCGTCGCTTGCTGACGTCCCGACGTATGTCCTGATACCTGCTTTTATCCTGAATGAGTTGACGGTCGCCTTCAAGATAGGAATTCTGCTATTCATTCCTTTCATCATTATCGATATGGTCGTGGCTTCCACCTTGATGTCGATGGGTATGATCATGCTTCCACCGGTCATGATTTCCACGCCGTTCAAGTTGATCCTGTTCGTGCTCGTTGACGGATGGGGCCTGATAACGCGGCAGCTCATCGAATCCTACATGAGGTACACGTCATGAGCATCGGACAGATCTCCGGCCTCGTTTCGGGGGCCATCACGCAGATCCTGATCCTGGCCGGACCCATCCTGATAACGGCCTTGGTCGTTGGACTGGTTATTAGCATCCTGCAGGCAACGACCAGTATTCAGGAGCAAACGCTCACCTTCGTGCCAAAGATAGCCGCCATCATGCTGGTTCTGGCGTTGTTGGCAGGCTGGATGTTCGCCACGCTGGGCGAGTACACGAAAGGCCTGTTCGCCCTCATACCGGAGATGACCGGGTGAGCGCCCACCGCAAATCCGGAAGGG
>SPCK01000139.1 GCA_004525355.1 Spirochaetales bacterium | reverse complement strand
TGGCCTTATTACGGTACTGGCGCGATCCATTTTCTACCGGAATTTCTATGAGCGCAGGCATCGCAGCCTGGGCGCCGTACTTGAAGCGATCAACGATGAGCTTATTCCTGAACTTTCTTCGGTGGAAAATTTCATCACGGCGATCCTGCTCAGACAGGATGATGATGGACGAGTCGAGTACGCGAGCGCCGCGCACACCGAAATCCTGTATCGCGGAGCGGAAAAGATCCGGGCCGTTCCCCTGCGCCCCCGCGAAGGGACCGAGTACAAAGGGCCGCCGTTGGGTCGTGAGGGGATCGTCGCCCCGTATACTTCTATTCGTTTCAGTCTTAAACCGGGTGATTCTATCCTGATATACACCGATGGCTTGGACGAGAGCCGGACCGTGGACGGAGAACCGTTCGGGATAGACGGCGTACTGGCCAGTTTTTCGTCCGCGCCTACCGGAGACGCGGCCCAGATGCTGGACTACATCATGCAGGAATGGCGGTACCATGTCAGCGGTACCAAGGTAGCCGACGATACAACGGTAGTGCTACTCAAGAAGACCTGACCTGGGTTGATGCCCAGCATGTGGGACATTTTCGTGCGGTGTCCAATGAGCATAGTCGCAGGAAGCTGTCAATGGAATCGGGACTCAGCTCAGGCCTGGTTTCCTGACGTAGCTGGGGCAATGCACGCCGGTCGCCGTGAATACCTCATGGCTGGGTAGAATGCGGCATTTGATATCGAAGATTCTGCAGCCTCGGGGAAAGCCAATATCCCAAGTTACGTAAAAATATTCGCATGTCAGGCAATTCGGGGCGGTTTTAAGCAACTCTCCCATGCCGGTGATTTTATGATGCATGGGACAGAGAAAGCAAGCATCCAGATTATTTTCTGCCAGTAAACAGGTAAAATATGGCCGAGGCAGAGTACAGCGACTAGCTCAAATGGTGTTTTTTTCGTACATTTTAATCATGACATTCATGCAACACCTACGTAGCCCTTTCCGGCATACCAATGGCAACGCGACCCTGATAATCATCGGTATCAACGTGCTCGTGTACGCGTTCCTTTCATTCGCGCGCGGCGCGGCCATATACTTGGCCCTGATACCCGGAGCGGTGATTCAGATGGGGTGGGTATGGCAACCCTTTACCTACATGTTTGTGCACGCAAGCTTCACGCACCTGCTGTTCAATATGCTCGGACTGTTCTTCTTCGGCATGGCCGTCGAGCGTGAAATGGGTAGCAGGGAATTCGTCCTGTTCTACCTGCTGTCCGGCACGGTGGCGGGTCTCCTGTCCTTCGCCGCTTTCGCGATCGGCGGTGCCTGGAATGTAAGTCTCGTCGGCGCCTCTGGCGCTGTTTATGCGATCCTGCTCGCATTCGCCGTGATCCACCCCAGGGCTCGGATATTCGTTTGGGGGCTCGTGCCCGTGCCTTCGGCCCTGCTCGTCGCGATATTTGCCGGGATTGAGCTGTGGTCCGAGGTGTTCGGGATGGGCGGAAACATTGCCCATCTGACGCATCTTTTCGGGTTCGGCGTAGCCGGACTGTACTTTCCCATCCGGTTCGGCGTGAATCCCATTCGCCGCTTGATCAGCGGGCAATGAGGCCAGGTACCGGTCGTCTGGCGCCTACCATCCTTCGCATTGCGTCTCCGTACGTTCCACGGATGGGCCTATCCATTCTGCTCGCGGTCATGTTGGTTATTACGATACTTCCGCTGGCCGCCCAGGATCGCGACGTGATACTCCGGGCGGAATTCCCGGCGGATTCCGCGGCTCCACCATCGCTAGCCGGTTTTGAAGGCGTGCCTGATCCGGCTTTCGTTGCGCGAATACCAGACAAAGATGTCGCCAGGACCATTCTTGAGGAAGCTCGTTGGGTATTTGGCGGCATGGTCTGGGGGTTTTCATACACGTACACGCCAAGCGACAAGGCAAGGTCAATTTCCGAGTATTTCAAGATCGAACCGCTGACAGAACTCTCCTGGAGCGCGCCAGGCTTGAAGGTGATATCGGCAAGACTGGATGGAACGTTCGTATACGCTGCCGTGGAATGGGTATTGGGCGATGCCGAGCGAGCCGAGTTGGCCGCCTGGCGGGGCATCCGCTTTGCGGCGGGGCAGGGCCGGGCAAGCGCTCGTGCGTTCATGCCGTCGCCCGCTGGCGCGGATTTTCCGGGAGCCGCCGTTATCGGCCGGCGTGATGCAATGATCGCCGCGGCACGGGAAGCCCTTAGGGAATATCTTCGTGGTATCGAGCACAACAAGCCGCGAGAAGTCCGCGGCTCGTTCGCGTTTGCCTCGCCGCCGCGCATGACGCTGGCGGGTGGCGCATGGACAGCGGTAGTAAGGATACTGATAGCGGTGGATCACATCGAGAGTTACGGCGCTTACTAGCGGGTTGTTGAAATAGTCTGGTACTGTTCAAACACCTTGCCAGGGACTTGATCGGAAAGCCGACCGGCCGTCATCAGAGCGTCTTCTCGACCTCTTCGTGCATCGCCTCGAGACTGGCCATCAGGGAATCCACAATGGCTTGTTTCTTATCTTCACCAAAGTGTTTGGCGTGCTTGGCCTTTTCCCTGAATTCATGGCAGTGTATGGGCGGGCTGACATCCAGGATCACTTTGTCCCTGCACAAGAGGTCTTCCTTCATTTCGCCCTCGGGATTGATGCGGAGAATGTTGCCGTTGATCGAAATCAGGCACATATAGTCGAAAGATTTGAGATACGAGTCTATTTCGCGAACTCCACGCTTGCTTCCATGATCCCAGGGACGATATCGGGTCCCCGCGGGAAAGACCAGGATCAATTTACCCATATTCTTGAGAACTGAAAGCGTTTTCATAGCCGCATGGTTGATGCTCGACCCGTGCATCATCTCGGAAACGAGCTCTTTGGGATCCTTGATATTTTCCTTGATTATCTCGAGGTAACGGCTGGGGACGATGATCAGGCGGGAATAGGCCTCTGTGAACGCGGTGACCGCCGGATCGGTTTGGCTGAGCTTGATGCCGGCGATAGCCAAGACGCGCGCATTGATAGCCGCGCCTTCGGCACCCGATTGCCTGAGAAGGTAGGAGAATATGGGCAGGTCGAAGTTGCTATAGTGTTCCAGGAGCAGCAGGCAGGACGAGCCACCGGCAGCGAGCGCAGCCAGCTTTTCAAGGTTGGCTATGGACCGTATTTCGCTGCCGGGTTCAAGGTTTTCAGCAATTATGGTGTCTATGAAGGGCAGGATTTGGGTATTGCTTTCCTGATACACGTTCTCGCTCGTCACGGTCATGCCCTGATTCGAATGCTTGATCATCTGCATGATGGTATCTTTATAGCGAGCGCTTATAGCTTCCATGAATGCCTCCCCGTGCCTGAGCCTGCTGGCATCTCCGACACGACCAGTATAGACAGTGCGGCGGACAGGTGTCAACGCGAAGTGATTTGGCAGAGGGTCAGAACGGGAAGTCTACCGCAAACCAGTCATTGATGGCTGACTGACTGGCGTCGATCAGGCCGATGTCCACTCGCGCAGTAGTCTCCGCTACGAGCCAAGATGTGTCTCGATACGGGAAGCGCGCTCCGGGGCCCGGCGCGTCGATGCCGGCCAGCGCATGTTCGTGGGCAAGGGAGATGAGCAGGACGGACTCGATGTCCTCTCGCCTCAGGATGACGCTCAGCGCCATCGCGCGTGAATCGCAATCGCCTCTGCCTTCCATTGCCGCGCTCAACGGATTGACGACGTCCGAACCCTTTGGCGATCGCTCGTAGACCCACTTCTGCGTCCATGACAGAAGCGCGGCCGCGTATCCGCGTGGATCGGCAGGTGCACCATAGCGTGGTCCTTCGGCGGGACCGTCGTAGGTCCTTACGGTCGAACCGTCGGCCAGCCTTGGTTCCATCGCAGTGCCGGCCCATGCTCCGGTTTCCCAGGCGGTGACCAATTCCAGTGCCAGGCGGTCCAGTGACGGCGCCGAATCCCGCCATGCCATGCGGTAGAATCGGCGGATGGCTGCCTCTACGAGTTCCGGTGAAGCGCCATACGGGGTAAGCACCCGGTACTCCCGTTCTACCGTTTCCTGGGCTACGGAGCCTTCGCGAGGGTCCCACGGTACAACAAGTGCAGCCTTGCCGAACATGATGCGCGCCATTCTCGTCCGCGCGGGGCCCAATGCCGCGCGGGCAGCGGTTCCGATTGGTCCCGGAGCGGCCAGCGCTCCAAAATCGGCTGAAAAGCCGTCGATCGCCGAGCGGATGACATCCCGTGACGCATTGAACGAGCCTGATGCCGTATGTGCGATGAAGATCAGGTCGTATGCACAGCCGCCGCTTTCGGACTCGGCCCTCGCCGCCTGTTCCGGCGATCCGTCTATGAAGAACGCCATGCCGCGGGAGGCGGAGGCACCTGATCCAAAATTGATATCCATCAAGGCGGCGTCCCTGCCCGCGTACTGAAAGTAGCTGGGCGTTCCACGCGCTGCCAATTTATTTAGAGTATTGCGAACGATATCTTGGATGGAGGCAAATCGCGTCGGATCATAGGCCACTATGGTAACTGTTATCGTGCCATCAATGGACGCGAAGGTATATTGGCCCGTGACATCGCCATCCACGAAGGTAAATTCTTCTGGCAGATCGATGTAGAAACCCCGGTCCGAGTTGTATTCCTCGGAAATTACGGGAAAGACAACGAAGAACGCCATGAGCACGACGAGCAGGAATGCCAACGGGCGCCTGCGATCGATGTTTGCCATGACAAGAGTATATCGCGGAGTTCCCGCCGGGTCGACGTCTTGCCGGAAGTCTCAGTGTCGTTTGCGCTTGGGCCGAACGCGCTGTGACGAATCCAGCGGCGGAGGCTTTTGAGTGGCATCGAGTGAATCGATAGCGGCGACCGCCATTGACCTCCACGCCTCGTAATCCGGTACCTGGTCGAATGACGCGATTACGTGGCTGGCCCGGCTGGTCTGAACGGTGAGTTTCCAGGTGCCCAGCAGGTCCGATTCCATGTTTACGGCTATTGATGGGGCCGGGGCCTGGCCTTCGAAAAAAAACATCCTGAAACGGTAGCGCTCATTATGGGTGGGATTTGCGAGCGGTACGATGACACTGGCGACCCTGAAACGCTCCCATTCGAAGCGTTCCGCGACCGTTCCGGCGTAGAGGTATTTCATCCAGGAAACGTCCTGGAGAGACTCCATGGCCCTCCTCCTCTATCCCCCAGTCAGCAACACAAGGAAAAGTATAACCTGAAGAGTGGCGCAACGCAAATCGAATACGGTTGCATCCCCAGTGCCTCTTCCTCTTGCCCCCAAACCCGTGATGGGGTTATACTTGTTCCGTGATATGGTGTCCGCTGCTTTTCCTTTTCGGGGGTTGCGCCACCTGTCGATCGCTCGCCGTCGCCCGTAGAGGTGACTATCCCGCCATCCGTGGGAGGACGTCCATGCCGGACCCGGACAGTAGTTCCAGGCAAGACATTCCGCCATTCATACAAACGCCCCCGGATGGAGCGCGTAGCGATCGACCCTGATCCGGCATCGAGCCGGCACGCCGATTCTATGCCTTCCTCCCGGGGGCTCGCCCAGGCAAGCCCCGGGGCACCGAACCCGGGCTGGAAGGTATCACCATGACTCAATATTGGAAGAGGGACGGTGCCGCATTGGTGTCCGTCGACGCTCCGGGCAAGGACGTGTGGGTCGACGTCCGCGACGCGACCCGCGAGGATTTGAATTGTCTGGAGCGGGACTACGGGGTGCTTCCCGAGCATCTCCAGGACATGCTCGATGTTGACGAGCGCTCGCGTATAGAAAAAGAAGACGACTACACGATGTTGATCCTTCGGTTGCCGATGTACGACACACGGTACGAAGTGATTTACTTTACCGCGCCGGTAGGTGTCATCATATTCAAGGACCGTATCGTGACGGTCTGCTCGTCCGACTGCGAAGTGCTCCAGGAGTTGGCTTCCGGCAAGGTCCGAGACCTGACCCCGGGCAACAAGAGCGCTTTCCTGCTCAAGTTGATGGGACGCGCCGCCATACTGTACCTTAGGTACCTCAAGGATCTCAATCGCAGGACCGCGGCCATAGAGCGGGAGCTGCAGCGCTCGGTCAAGAACAAT
>SPCK01000388.1 GCA_004525355.1 Spirochaetales bacterium | reverse complement strand
TTGGCGTCTTCGATCTTGATGACGGGCACGAGGCCGATGTCCTGAATTGTTTTCATTACAGGGTTCAAGAAGGGTTCCTCCTTATAAAGGTTTCATTGTAGCACAAACTATTTGAAAAATGGAACATCATTTCAAAAATGATTGACGATTCCATGACGCGTCGTATAATTGGTACTATCGTATTCCAAGAGGCAAACAGATGCACAGGATAATAACGTTCGGGGAAATCATGCTCAGGTTGAAATCACCAGCGAATGAGCGTTTCTTTCAGTCACCTTCCTTGGAAGCCACTTTCGGCGGTGGGGAGGCGAACGTGGCCGTTTCCCTCTCGCTTTTTGGCGAGACCGGCGTTTTTATCACGGCTCTTCCGGACAATCAATTGGGTGAAGCCGCCGTGCGCGAGTTGCGTCGTTATGGTGTCGACGTATCCGCGATCAAACGGGCAGAGGGACGTCTGGGTATCTATTTCCTTGAATCGGGCGCCGACCAGCGCCCATCGAATGTCATCTATGACCGGGAAGATTCTTGCGTATGTAGGATGAAGCCCGGGGATTTCGATTGGCCGGCAATCTTCAGGGATGCCCAATGGTTCCACATGACCGGCATCACTCCCGCTCTCTCCCGATCTGCAGCCAACGCGTCGATGGAAGCGGTACAAGCTGCGCGCGGGGCGGGATTGAGGGTGTCGATAGACTTGAATTACCGCAGGAAGCTATGGAATTACGGTGTCGAGGCCCCCGAAGTAATGCGTCCCCTGGCGGCGCTCGCCGACGTGATCGTGGCGAATGAGGAAGATATCCAGATGTGCCTCGGGATGGACGCCGAGGGCGTAGACGTTTCCAGGGGTGAACTCGGTCCGGAGAATTACCGGCATCTCGCCCTGGCGGTGAAAAAGGACTTCCCTGACGTGAGCGTTGTGGCGATCACCCTGCGCGAGAGCCGCTCGGCCGACAGCAACGGTTGGTCCGCCGTACTCCATGGCGCGACGGGTTTTCATGCGTCCCGCTCCTACGATATCGACGATATCGTGGACCGTGTCGGCGGCGGCGACAGCTTCTCGGCGGGCCTGATCTACGGTCTTCTCAACTTTCCGGGCGACGAGAGAAACGCGCTGGAGTTCGCCACCGCGGCTTCCGCGCTCAAGCACTCCATACATGGCGATTTCAACTTGGTTGTCAGGTCCGAGGTGGAAAAGCTCCTGAAGGGCGACGGTTCGGGACGGGTCCAGCGCTGAAGTCCGGTATTACAGTACGGCATCTCCCAGGACCGCGGAGATTTCACTGGCGGCTTCTTGTATCTTTTTTGCATATTCATCGCGTCGTGTCACGTCGAAACGGAAGACCGGCCAGGAAACGCTGAGGGCGGCGACGACGCGACCGGAGTGGTCGTAGATGGGCGCCGCTTGGCAGGTTACGCCGCTTTCATGCTCCTCGTTATCGGTGGCGATACCCTCTGCCCTGATTTTCTCCAATTCGATTTCCAGAGCCGTGACATCGCGAATGGTATTGGGCGTGAAGGGGACAAGCTTGATGGCGGAGATCGCCTTCGCTCGCGCAGAATCGTCCATATCGGCGAGGAGTGTCTTGCCTATGGCGGTACAGTAGAGCGGTATCTTCTTCCCGACTCGCGAATACATGCGGATAGTGAAGCGCGATTCGATTTTGAGGATATAGAGGCCTTCGTTCTCGTCCAGGATGCCCATGTGGACCGTTTCACCAAGGTCGGCCGACAGTGCCCTGGCGATCGGGCGGGCGACGGCGGTCAGCTCGATATGGTCCAGTGCTTTTGATCCGATCGTGAATAGGCGCATAGTGAGGAACCAACGGTCCGTATCATCCTTCTTGACATAACCGAGCTCGCGAAGCGTAATCAGGAAGCGGTAAACCGTTGGCTTGGCCAGCCCCGTCGCATGAGCGAGCTCTTCCAGGTTCGATGAAGATACGAGCGCGAGTTTTTCCACGATGATGAAAGCGCGCGCTACCGCGCTGATTGTTTTGGCGTTTCCCGTTTCAGTTTTTTCCATGAAGCCTCCTGTTGCGCGAAATGCCGTTCGGCTTTGCCGGGAGATCTGTAAGCCGCTTCCAAAGGGAAGGGAATCATGAAATTGAATCCTCCATGCGCACGATACACTGTCATGCCCGAGAACGGCATCGCACCTCAATACTGGATTGGGGATAGCTTGGCTTCTCGACGCCAGACGATGGTTGAAGGATTCAGGTGGAGACTACCTCCGCCTGGGCCTGCGCGGCAAGTGTGGCGCGCATGGCCTCGAAGGTGTGCTCCTGGGAAATCGCCGTCTCGGTTCCATCCAGGCAATCGCGGATGAACTTGCCGAAAAAGACGAATCCCACCTTTCCGGTCACTTCGTACTTGTGCTCCCCGGTCCTGTCCGCCACGTATACGTGGTCGCCATCGGGAGAGCTGGCGATGTCGATGTACTTCCGGATTTCAATGGTGCCTTCGGTTCCGATGATGAAGACCCTGCCGTCGCCCCAGGCGCCCAGGCCATCGGGCGTGAACCAATCCACCCTGAAGTAGCAGGTCGCCCCGTTGTCCGCTACAAGGCTCCCGTCTCCGTAATCATGGAAATTTTTCTTGTCACCGTTGGCGTAGTTGGCCAGGGTGCTGTGCATCACCCGAATCGATCGCCCCCCGCTGTACGCCAGGAACTGCTCGACCTGGTGACTGCCCAGGTCGGTTATGATACCCCCGTTCTGGTCCTTCTCGAAAAACCAGGATGGGCGCGTGCCCTTGTTCAGGCGATGCGGCGCAAGGATGGTCACATGCACCACGCGGCCGATG
>SPCK01000405.1 GCA_004525355.1 Spirochaetales bacterium | reverse complement strand
GTCCGCCGCGGCGCTCCGGGTTCCCCCACCCGAACCCGTTCCGCCCTGGAACGGCGCGCCGGCGGGTTGTGCATTCAATTGGATGCAGAGGCCTGTCAGCAGGACCGTAAAAAATACGACTCGTACCATGATGCCTCCATCGACTCGATCGGATCCGGGGATTCGATCCAAGGGATAGTACCATATCGCATTCAGGTTTCCATGTACATTACAGGAGAGCCCGGGAGAGTGAGCCGGTCGAATTTTCCTATTTGGCATCATTATTTCACTGCCCTTGACCATGCTCGGCGAAGCGTGGCACTATTCATTTCGTTAACCAGTTTTCTTATACCGGGTTTACATATGGATACAATCGAATGCCCCCAACCGTAGCATCCACGCCATCCCGATCATCATCTGCCCCGGACGCACTGGACAGGCGGATAACAACCCGTCTGCGCGAGGTACGCGGCCCCGTTTCCGGCCAAGCCCTGGCGCGCGACCTTGGCATAAGCCGCGTGGCGCTCTGGAAGCGTATCCAGGCCCTCGAAGCCTGGGGCTACGGCATCGAAGCTTCGCGCAAAGGATACCAACTGGTACGGGACGATGGCATAGCAGCCTGGGAACTGGCCGCGCCGGGTCCGGTGATGCTCTTCGACGAGACAGCTTCCACGATGAATGACGCGCGCCGTGCCGCGGAAGCGGGTGCCGTCAATGGTACGCTTACGCTTGCATTGAGGCAGAATGCCGGACGCGACCGTACCGGTGGCGCCTGGGAGAGTCCAGCCGGTGGATTGTATTTTTCCGTGGTACTGCGCTCTCCCCTGCCGCTTTCCCATTCGGGTGCATTGCTGCTTGAGAGCGCCCGTACCGTTCTGGACCTGCTCGGCAAGGCGGGAATCGAAGGACTGCGTTTCGATTGGCCATCGGGAATCTCGACGGCCTGCCGGGACGGGATCTGTCGCATCGGGGGGTTGCTCGTTGAATCTGGCGGCAGCATCCTTCGCGCGGACTACCGCGTCGTCGGCGTCGGCCTGAATGTGGCCAAATTGGACGTGCCAGGCAGGTCCGTTGCCGCTCTTGCCGACTTGACCGAGACCCCGCCCCGGCGCGCGATGCTGGCTGCTGACTTTGCCCGCACAATGGCTTCCTGGGCGCTTGAACCCCGTCTGGAACCGGAACGCTGGGCTGGACTGATACCTCGATCGGGCGCCGGTCTCCGGGTCCGGCTCTGGAACGGTACCGAACGAATCTTGAACCCCATCGGCTTCAATGAACGGGGGGATCTTATCGACGCATCCGGTGGGCCAGCTCTGTCCCCCGGAGAATGCCTCACACTTCGCCCCATAGGAGTATCTTCATGAAACGCAGCGCCATAAAACCTGTGCTGGCCTCGCTGTTCGCCGCTCTGGTCGCCGCGGGCGCCGTTTTCTCCCTGCCCCTGCCGCCGCCCCTGCCGCCGGTTACGCTTGCTGTTTTCTTCGCACTGTTGGCCGGATTGGTCCTTGGACCGGCGTGGGGCGGGGCTTCTCTGGGCCTCTACCTTTTGCTTGGGTCGATAGGATTGCCTGTATTCGCCAACGGTTCCGGCGGTTT
Organism: Spirochaetales bacterium; assembly: GCA_004525355.1. GTDB lineage: Bacteria > Spirochaetota > Spirochaetia > Treponematales > UBA12059 > UBA5200. The sequence goes on along the minus strand of SPCK01000405.1, from coordinate 1,058 downwards.
CGGGCATTTCGCCAGCCCCACGGGTGGGTTCCTGCTGGGCTATGCTGCAGCTGCAATCACCGCCGGCCTGATAGCCGACCGACGTGGCTGGACGCTTCCGCGAGCGTTGGCGGGTAGTCTGCTCGGAGTCGCCGTCTTATATGCGATCGGGCTACCCTGGTTTCGGGCCATTCTCGATGCCAGGCCGGACCGTGACCTGAACCTTTGGGGAGCCTTCCTCATCATGGCGCCATACCTGATAGGCGATATCGTCAAGGCATTCGCCGCGGCGAGCCTGGTCCGGACCCTCCGGCCCCTCCTGGTAAATTACCTGCCGGCTACATCCATGAACCGGGACGCGCGCGCGTGATCCTGGAAGCCCGGAACCTGGTTCGCGTTTTTCCGGATGGTACGCGCGGGCTGGACGGCCTATCCCTCCAGCTGCGCACGCCATGTTTCATGGTGCTTTCCGGCAGCAACGGCAGCGGCAAATCTCTTCTGGCCAGGCATTTCCTGGGCCTGGAAAGGCCCGATGAGGGAGAGATACTGATTGACGGTCAACCGATCGCTGACAACCTCCGGGCTGCGCGCGCGCGCATCGCGCTGGTATTTCAGGAGCCGGAGCATCAAATACTTGGAATAACCGTACGGGAAGACGCCGAGTTCGGACCCAGAGCCGCCGGGCTCAAGCCGGAAGCCTACCGGAGCGCGGTCAACCGTGCCCTGGCTACGGCAGGACTCTCAGGTATGGACGATCGCCTGGCCTCCGGACTATCCGGAGGCGAAAAACGCCGCCTGGCCCTGGCCTCCGCTCTGGTGGCCGAACCGGAACTGGTCATCCTGGACGAGCCCTTCAACGACCTGGACTGGAAGGGCGCATCCGACCTTCTGGACGCGCTGCTTGCGCTCCGCGAACATGGTGTCGGTATCCTGATCATGACGCACGACCTGGAAAAGTGCCTGGCGCATACCGATCGCCTGGTTATCCTCGAACGCGGCCGGGTGGTGCGCGACGGAAGTCCCACCGAGCTGTGGAGTGAACTACCCGCGCTGGGACTCCGAAGGCCGGCGGGCGGTTC
>SPCK01000285.1 GCA_004525355.1 Spirochaetales bacterium | reverse complement strand
GTCAGGATCGTCGGTGACCTTCCGGCAGGCAGGAGCACTGTTTTCTCCCTGGTGCGTGACGGCAAGAAGATTGACGTGAAGGTGATGATAGACGAGCGCAAGGAATCCTCGGCAGCTGATTACTCCAAGTTGTGGCCCGGCATCGAGGTCGTCGCTCTCGAGACGGACTACGCCGAGGCGCAAAAGCTCCCGAAAGGCCAAAAGGGCGTTACCGTGGCCAGCGTCATCGCGCGAAGTCCGTCATCGGCGTTGGGCATCAGGACTGGAGATGTCATCACGGCTATTAACGATACCGTGGTCAAGAGCGTGGGCGAATTCTACCGAAAGCTCAATGATCCCCGTACGACCAAGATTCAGTTTACCGTGTATAGGGAAGGAGTTCAGCTGAGTACGCTTGCTTTGGTCCGTAAGTGATGCTAGAGTAATGGATACGGCGAAAGGCGCGCGCCTCTCACCGTATCCACCATGCCCTGTTGCCTGCACGGCGGCAGCCCGGACTTTAGCGAGGTCACAATGAGCAAGGAATTCATATCGTACAACCAGGTTCGCAACAATGCCCTCAAGCTGGCCCATCGCATACACCTGGATGGCTTCGTACCCGACATCATCTATGTTTCGCTCCGTGGCGGGGCTTACCTGGGTAACGTTATTTCCGAATACTTCAAGGCCGTCCGCAAGGACGCGAGGCCGGTATTCTATGCGGCCGTGGTCGCGCGCTCTTACATTGACATTAGACAAAGCGACCAAGTGCGGGTCGATGGCTGGACCTACAGCCCCGAGTATCTGCGAAACGGCGACAAGGTGCTCCTTATCGACGACATCTACGACTCCGGGCGGACGATCAACCATCTCGCCAGCGTCATCCTGGAAAAAGGCGTACCGCGAAAGGATCTCAAGATAGCGGTGCACGATTACAAGATTGTCAAATATCGTGGGGAATCATTACCCATCACTCCCGATTACTGGTGCAGGTTGCATGAAATAGCCACACCGGGGGACGAGTGCTGGATCCATTACATGAGCCACGAGCTCGTGGGTCTCACGGAGGACGAGCTCAGGACGCATTATTATCCGGAAGATCCGGAGCTGCAGGATATTCTGTCCGTTCTCAAACAGTGATGGTACAGTACCGGCCGACCGGCTTGGCCGTTCTTTTCCTTATCGCCGCATTTTCCCCGGGAATCTTGTCCGCTCAAGGTTCCTCGGGAAAGGGGAATGACCCACTTCCCGCCTCCGGTTCCTATGCAAGACCCGTAACGCTCATCGCCCGTTCGCTGTCGCCTTCCGACTCCGTTGAATATCGTTTCGACCCTTTATCGCCATGGCTCATGCTGGAAGGTTCGCTGGAACTTGATGCATTCGCGGGCGAGGAGCGCCGGTACGACCTGGAGATTCGCTATGAAGGCATGACGCGATCCGTCTCCTATACAATAGACCGGAAGGCGCCGTCTGCGCCCGGTATCGGCCCGGTTTCCGGAGATGCCGGTTCCAGCGTCACTGTGCGCATCAGCGGAGAGAATGCCCTGATGGCTAGCGTCGATGGGTCTCCATTCGAATCCTGGAACCCTGCCGAGCCAAGGACGCTGTACGCCGATCCGGACGCGGCAAGGGTCGCCACGGTGATCGCCTACGCGGTCGATCAGGCGGGCAACGCGGGAGCGGTTTCTCGTGCCAGTTGGCGCCTGCTGCCCGAAGGAATCCGTCCTTCGTCAGCATTTTCGCCAATCGTTGTGGAATCTGGCAAGCAGTTCTCGGCAGCCGCGGACGGTACATTGTCCGCTACCGCGGAATTCGATGCGGTGCGCGGGCTATCGGTCACGATTACCGTTCCGCCGGGGAGTCTCCCCGCACTCGCTGTCAACGCGCCGGATGCCGTGGACTCCGCGTTGCCATGGGCAATACTTGGCCATTCCTCCGGCCCGGTCAACGTCATCGTTCCCGTACCTCGCGGCTATACCAGGGAATTTGTCATCGATTACGGCTACCGTGACACCGATGGCCTGCACGTCGCGGCAACGCCGTTGCGGATCAAGCCGAGTTTCGAACAAACAGGCCAGAAGGCACGGGTTTTGGAAGCGCCGCCTCCTATGGTGACCGATTCTGAAGGCGGTACCGTGCTTGCATGGCCGGTTACGGCCGGAATCATTTTCGTATCGCTTTCCGGCTCTACTTTCGAGCGATATACAGCGCCGATCATTCTTGCCCCCGGGACCGGTACGGCGACCGTTTCCTGGTATGTCGAGGCCTCCGATCGATCCCGCTCGCTGACCGCATCCATGGCGATCGATGTGAAGGCTCTTCCATTGCCTCCAATGATATCCGGTGCCTCTACCAGCGCCGTGTACGGCACGGAGGTCATCCTCCTCGCCGACCGAACCGTACGCTATGAATTCAGCGATACCGGGGCCGAAGTCACGCCGATATCCGATGCGAGTCCGAAGGTTGGCGAAGGAATTCGTGTGGCCGGTCGGGCCGGTGCCGTCGTCAGGTACCGCTATCGCTTCGCAATGCTTGACAAGGCGGGCCGGCCGGGCCTGGAACGCTTCCTCAGCTTTGATATCGATCGCGAACCTCCTCCTCCGCCCATGCTCGCAAGCGACACGACGAGGTATTCGGAAGGCGACGCCACCGTCGCCTTCGAGCATACCGCGGACACGATCTTCGTTTCCATTTCACTGGACGGCTCAGCTTCATTCGTACCGTATTCCGGGCCAGTTTCCTTGAATGCTGTAGAGGATGGGCGGAATCGCTATATCGTGCGAGCGTACGCCGAGGATCGCTTTGGCAACCGTTCTGCCGAGATGAAACCGCTCGATATCATAATAGACAAGGATTCAGTCTACGTCGCCGCGGATGGCCGAATCGGAGCTCGCGGCTCGCCCGATGATCCCTTGGCCTCCATTTCGGATGCCATTGAAAAGGCACGGGCAAGCGGGAAAAGCGTCATCAACCTTCGCGGCGGTCTCGTTTCCGATACTCCCCTGGTCATCAGTTCGGACCTGTCCATCGTTGGTGGATTCGACCGGAACTGGAACAGGATTCCGTCCCTGCGCGGATCGATACGGTTTACCACTGCGCCTACCGGGCTTTCCATGAGACCCGATATGGGGGCCAGCGCGAGCGTGACCGTTTCGGGAGCGGAATTATGGATTACAGGACTGGATATGCTGTCCGAGATTTCGGGCATCGCCGATGTCATCCGCGTGGAACAGGGAAGCCTGGCCCTGGAAGACGCGTCGATCGCCACGAGCGGCGGGCTGGACTCGCGAATCCTGCGCGCCATTTCATCGTCCGTTTCGATGACCCGAGTGGAGATGCGTGCCGCCTCGGCCGTAACGGCACGGGCTATCGACGCGGTGGATTCCGATGTGCGCCTGGACGGCGTCGGATTTGTCTGCGAGCCTTCGGTAAGGCTTTTTGAAGCGGTCAGGATCAAGGGTGGCCGAATGTCGGCCTCGTCACTCAGGATGGACGCCAAGCCGTCCCACGCATTCGCGGGCTTCGCTCTTGAAGGAACCGAGACGGGAATTGCGGGACTTGCCTTGTTCGCAGGTGGCGGGTCCTCGTCCTTCAGGCTGGCATCGCTGGACGCCTCCTCACTTACCCTGACCTCCGCCTATGTCGAAGCATCGTGGCGGGGGGAAATCGAGGTGATCAAGGCCTCCAATGGTTCGATCCTACGGCTCGCTCACGCGACGATACTGCTCGCGGCTCCCGGCGTCACGGTCATCGATGCC
>SPCK01000093.1 GCA_004525355.1 Spirochaetales bacterium | reverse complement strand
TTCACACGGTAGAAGTCACTGGTTCAATCCCAGTATCGCCCACTAAAGTCGTTTTTTATTGTTGAAACGCTTGACGAACCTTCACACGGTAGATCGCGTTCACGAGCGAACGCGCCGCGAATCGTGCCCGATTCGCGATCACTGGTGCGCGTTCGTCAGCGAACGCAACGTCAATCGTACTCGATTGACGAAAGCCCAGTATCGCCCACCAAAGTCGTTTTATATTGTTGAAACGCTTGACGAACCTTCACACGGTAGATCGCGTTCGCGAGCGAACGCGCCGCGAATCGAGCCCGATTCGCGATCACTGGTGCGCGATTGTCAGCGAACGCTTTCGTCAATCGTACTCGATTGACGAAAGCCCAGTATCGCCCACCAAAAATACTTTTTTTGCAGGAATGCTCGACGAAACCGAACGCGGGTATCTCGAACAATCGAACGCAGGCCAGCCTCGGCAGGTTCCTCGCATATAGTTCGAACAGCGAGCGCCTGAACTCACGGACCCTCGTGGGTATCCTGCCGAATTGATTCCGATGGGGCTGAGGCGGGAACGTACAACAGGAATGTGGAACCCTTGTTCTTGATGCTTGTAGCCTCGAGCCTGGCTCCCATCAGCTGGCAGAATTCCAATGAAAGTATCAGCCCAAACCCGACCCCGCGTTCTCCCTCCGTCCCGATGCCGCGAAGATGCCCATCTACGCGGAACAGGAGACTGAGCTCTTCATTGGTCATCCCTATCCCCGAATCCTCGATGAAAACCACCCAGTCTGGACCTTTCCTCTCGATCCTGGCGATCACCTTCCCGCCTTTCGGAGTAAATTTGATGGCGTTCTGGAGCAGGTTCCGAAGTACGGTTTCGATCATATCGCGATCCGCAAGCGCCAATGCGCCGGTCGCTACGGAATTCTCCAACCTGATTTTCTTGGCCTCGGCCGATTCGGATAGAATGTCTATCTGATCCTGAAGTGATTTGTAGAGGTTCACCGTGGATGGCCTTGCCCGGATCGAGCCGCTTTGGCAGCGTGCCCACGTCAGGACTTTTTCTACAAGATTCAGCGACAAGTCGGCCGTCCGGACGATTTCATCGAGCATCTCTATGACATCCTTGCCAAGCGTGTCGCGGTTCTCCTCGATCATCCCTTCGGCCACGCTGTGGATACCAGAGAGAGGGCTCTTCAGGTCATGGCTGAGGATTGAGAAAAATGTATCCTTGGTCTGATTGGACCGCTCGAGCTCCGCTTCCCTCGTTTTAAGCCGCACGAAAAGCAGTTCATGCGGCCGTTCCAGGCCCATGACGATGATCGACCGGTATATCAAATAAAAGGACGCGATCTTGAGCAGGTGCCCCGTCATGTTGAGCCAGTCGTAATTGGTGAGGTACAGGGTAAAGGAGAGCTCCGACAGGATGGTCAGCAGAATCGACGCGAACAGGCTGGACAGCGTGCCGTTCGTGAACAGCGCGCGCCTGCGCAGGAGTAACACCCCGGCCAAGGCGAAGATAAGGATGATGACGTACTCCATGCCCACCTTGAAAGCCGTTTGGCCCTGGCCAGCTATAAAGCACGCGGGAAAGACCCTGAAAAAGAAAATGGAAGCGAGTATGGCGCCGACGTAGAGGGAATACAGCCCGATCAGTGGGACGAGGATTCGCCTCCCCGGATCGCGAAAGAAGGTAAACGAGGCGAGGCTGACGGCCTCGAGGAATCGCGCAGCTATCCATAATTGATTGGCGGGGTATTGGTAGCCGGGGAACAGGCCCATGCCCGCGTAGGCAAGCGTGTGGAACAGGTCGAGCAACGCTATGAAGGCGTACGATATTCCCAGGATCGCGAGGGATGGCAACTCGGTGGTCTTCCTGGTATGCCATGCGATCAGGAAATACGCAGCGGCAATGACGATGCTGAAGAGCTCGGCAAGGGAGTGAAAAAGCAGGTAACTCCATGCGCGGGTGGCCACGATGATCGCGAGCATGAGGACGAAGCCAAGTAGGGATCGGGGGTTGAAGGAGACGCGCGTCATGGCCTGGGCTGGTGAGCCTTCGGTTCCGAGGATACCCCGTGCCGGAGCTGCGCGCGTCGGGTATCGACCTTGTGCCATGCTACCCTTCTTTCTCGTCCTACTTCCTGGGATATGCCATATCGGGTGGCAATTGCCGGAAGATGGCCATATCGATGCCCCGCTTGGGGTGCAAGACGAAATCAAGGTTCAGGAAGCCGAGATTCTGGCTCTCCGACCTGATCATGGTCATCTGATCGCGCGACAGCGAATCGTAAAGCCGGGCTGATTCGGTAAAGGAACCCATGGCCTCTGCCCGCCTTTCCGCGTTTCCCATACGTTCGCCGATGCGATAGAGGGTGACTCCCAGATTGTTCCTGGCCATCAGCAAAAGCTCGACGATTTCGCCTTGGGATGGCCTCGACTGGGGTTCTATGAGGGTAATGGTGTCCAGATCAAACTGTAGTCTGTCACCGAGCATGGTATAGTAGCCTTGGGACGCAAAATAGTCATCTCTTGCCAACAGCGCGTTGGCCGTTGCCCATAGCAGGTACGGCGACGGCTCGCGATCCAGCCCGGCCCGATAGAAATAGGAGAGAGCCTTGTCCGGTTGGGGCGTCGAGCCGTAGTAGTACATGTATCCACGCCGGTAGTCCGATGCGGGCGTCGCATAGCCATGGGTCTCGGCGCGGGAATACAAATTCAACGCGCCGTTGAAATCGCGTCGGCTCGAGTAGTAGATGTCCGCCAGTAGGGAATATGCCTTGCCAAAGGATGCGTCTCGGTGCAGGACCCGTTCTTCGAGCGCCCTTTCATATCGACGTATGGCAACTCCGAGTGCTTCCTCCGCGGCTACGCTCTCCTTTGCCGCGATTTGTACTTCCCCGAGCCGAATCAATGAGTCCAGGTAGGCCCGTATGCGACGCTGGGAGAGTGGTCCGGCCTCATCTGCCTTGGCAAAATATGTAGCGGCGAATTCCAGGGCCTTGCGTTCTTCATCCGGGAACCCGGTGCGGCGGTTCCATTTGGCTATCTCGGCATGAACTTCGGGGAATGTCCCGTCCCGGTCGACGGCCCGCATCAAAATCGGGTTGACGTAGTCGGAACGATCATGTGCCATCAAGTATCCGGCTAGTTCTGCCAGGGTGGCCGCAGAGAAGCGGCTTTTCTTGTTATCAGTGAAATATAGGGCCAGATGCTCCACTTCGTCGGCTTTGGCGGAAGCGCCCGCCCGTTCGACCCGCATGAAGTAGAGGAGCATCCGTTCCAGGTACTCGTCGGTCCTGCCATGCTTTTCCATGATGGTAGCAAGCCGGCGCCGAGCATTTTCGTACAGGTTCCCGAGAAGTTTCCCGTCTGGGCCTTCATAGCGTTGTTCCTCAAAATCGGCCCACGCCAGATAATTGTCGGCCGAAAGCAGCAACGCATCCTTGTTGTAGTAATCATGCTCGAGTATGTAGCGCTCGAGAATGGATTCCGCTTTTTCATACGCCTGGAGTCGCCCTGTTTCCATTCGGGCATATTCAAGGGCGGCCTTCGTATCCTTGGGCCATCGCGCCAGCAGGCGATCGTACATGGCTTCCGCCCGGAGAAACTGGTCATTGGCCTCGTACGCCCGGGCATACCTGAAATGCCAGCCCTTCATGGTCCATAGCTTGTCGGCTCGCCCGAAGAATTCCTCTGAATCCTTGTACAGTGCCTGGTCAATCTGGCGATAACCTTCAGCATAGAGTGAATTGGCACGAAGCGGGCGGTACGCGAAATTGTAGCCCAGGAAGAATAGGGCTCCCGCTGTGGCGGCGGCCAGTACGATGGCCTGGAGCATGGGGAGGATGGAGTGTTTGAATGCGTAGGAGAAGGTCCCCATTTCCGCTTCGAAGGCGGCGCCGGTCCTTTTTTCAAAGCCTGCGGGCACTTCGATATAGCGCTTGAGGATCTTTCCGGCGGCTTTGGCCGCGTCCTTGGCCCCGGCTCGTTCGACCAGCATCCATACGAGGGCGGCCTGTTGCGCGTTACTGCCTTTGCCGTTGGCGATTATGTCTTCTATGGCCAGGCGTAAATTCAGGGGATACGAGAGGATGCTGTCCTGAAGAGCGTCAACCTGTTGTTCCGTGAGGGATACTGGTTTGGCTTTCTCGGCTTCAGCCTGTCCCGGAGCGGCTCCTCCGAAGGCGCCCTCAATACCGGTGGTTTCTGCAGTAGGGGAAGGAGTTGTCTCCTTTGGTGTTTTTTTCTCCGAGTCCGTTTTCATTTCGAAGCCGGGGATGGAAAAATCGGCACCCCAGCCCCCGTCCAGGGAAAAATTATCCACCTCGGGTACTTTGTCTTCGAGCGACGCGAGCTGGCCATCCAGGTTGTCTGACTGGGCAGCGAAGTCGCCAGCGCCCAAATCGGGCAGGACGGTGTCTCCGATATCGGGGAGTTGCTCGCCGCCGAGGTTGAATTGTTCGAACGAATCCCCCTCCAGTGATTCGGCGCCAAGGCTCATCTCGTCGATGTCCATACTGGCGGTCGACTTCACAGGGGCAGGCTCTTCGTCTGGCTGGCCGGCAGCGGGCTCGGGTTTTTTGCCGGTATCCTGCGCGTCAGGCGACGGAGCGGCTGGTTCCACCGTGGCGAGATCAGGTATATCGAATTCAGGAAGGCTGAAATCGCCCAGCTCTCCGAATTCTTCGGACGAAGCCGGCGGCTCTTCCCCGGATTGGCCGTCAGCGGGTACGGATCCTTCGCCAGATTCCGGGCCAACGAGATCTGGCAAGTTGAAATCCGGTACGCTGAAGTCTTCTTGGTCCCCGGAACCTTCGGGTGGAATTGATGACGCGTCTCCGGGACGATCTGCGGACGGCAGGGGCTCGTCGCCAGGGGCAGATGCATCAAGTGAGGGTACGGCGGGTTCCGATATACCGAAATCCGGCTCGTCGAAATCGCTTATATCAAAATCTACGGGTGCCTCGGCCTCTTTTGATTGTTCCGGTTTCTCGGTCAGGTCGCCTTCCAGTCCGGCAAGTAGGGCATCTGGCGTGTTGAATTGGTCCCCATCGCCCGCGGGCAGGCCGAAGCCTCCGCCAGCCTCGAAGCCATCCGGCTCGGGAGATGCGCTTCCTTGAGGTTCAGCCAGAGCGTCCATAGGCATTTCGTCCAGGAATGACGAAAAATCCGGTTGTTCCGAGTCCGGCGACCCGGGAACCTGGGCGGACTCGTCCATATCGAGAAGCTCGGCGATATCCGGAGCGACTCCGTTTTCGGGTTGCGGCACATCCTGGATGTGTTCGCCCCAGCGCTCCAGCGTCTTCGGTTCATTGCCGAGCTTGAGTAATGAGGATTTGAATAATTCAATGTCCTTCAGTTTGGGCATTCGTCTCTCTCTCGTATATTAACGGCGAATATCAGTGATTGTATAGGAGAAAGCGTTCATTGATCGCCGTATGCTTCTGCCTATATCAAGATCAAGGTTCGGGGAGCCGATAATGAGGGAGGAGCCGCAATGAGAAATCGCCTCATCCCGGTCCTGACTCTGGCGTTCATGACGCTGGCTGTCCCGGGCGCCAATGCTTTCGATGTCTCATCCCTTGCCCTTCACCTGCATTTGTCAGGGATGAAAGAGGCGAGCCCGCCCCGTATCGTGGATGACTACCTTGTCCTGAGCGCCTCTGGGCCGTATCGCTTCGTAGGCGCCGCCTTCTCCCATGAAGACTGGCGAAGTATACATTCGTTCGAACGCAATCGCTATGGTGTGTTTGTCCTCGCCGTTCCCGTACCCTACGGTAGTGCCTTGACGATCGGGTATCGTCTGGTGCTCGACGGCGTCTGGGCGGCAGATCCGGTCAATCCGCGACGAGTGCGGGATGAACAGACCGGAGCGTCGCTGTCCCTGGCGGAATTTCCCGAGCGTCCGCGCACTGTACTCGGCGTATGGGATCCGGCAGGAAATGGCGGGGCTACCTTCTTTTTCCAGGGCGAGAGCGGCCAGCGCGTAAGCGTCGCAGGTACCTTCAACGCATGGGATCCTTTTATCCACGAGATGCTGGAAACGACGCCAGGCTACTATAAGCTGTCCCTCGACCTGCCGCCCGGTGACTATTACTACGTGTTTATCTACAGGGGAGAACGCGTTCCTGATCCCCTGAATCGGCGATTGCTGTACGGCTCCGACGGCCGTGCCGTTTCGGCGATAACCGTCACCAGGCTCTGACATATTGTATTGGCGCCCGGCGCGGGCGATCGCCATCAACTCGTTTGGTTTTCATCGGTCGACGTTCTCAAACAGGCGGCTGATCTTTCCGGCCGTCTCTTCCCGGTCCTCAATCCGGATCCGCAGTACAAGTGCTTCCGGCCAGCGCGCCAGGAGCGACGGAACCAGTTCCGGCCGCACCGCGACGATCGCCGCAGGGGAGCGCTTATCGTCACGCAACGTAGCAAATGATGATGCAAGCGCGTCCAACGCGGCCAGGGTACAGGTAAAGCCGACACCATAATCAAGTTCGAGCGGTCCGATCTCGTCGATGAAGACCGCCCGAGGCGTTACCGGGTCGGTGTTGGTGTGTACCTGTCCGCTTGGTGGAGCCAGGAGGCGAATCGCGTCTGTAGCAACGTGATCGGCCAGGCGCAGTTCCTCCCTGTTGAATTCCCACTTGCCATAACGCAACAGCTTGTGGTCGGATGCATCGAGAACCGGTCTCCCCGATTGGCCGGATATGCTCGTCGCCAGGCGGGCGAGGCTTCGTTGCGGTCCACCAGCCGCGTCCGTCCACAGGATGACGGATTTTACGCCGTTTTCATATCTTCCGGGACAGAGCACGCCTCCGACATTGGTTCCTGCTGCGGCCAGGCGTTGAGCCGCGGCCGCGAGGGCGGTCGTCTTGCCGACGCCGCGCTCTCCGCAGACGATCAGGATAGTGGGCATGTTCTTCTTCAAGCCTCGGCGCCCGGCTTTTGTGTGCGGGCGGGAAATATCCGGGTTGCCAGGCCCGCGACGACGGCCAGCGCGACGGCTCCGCCGTACAGGGCGACCGGGATGAACGTCAGCTCGTACAGTCTGCCGAAACCGCGCCAGGAGTACAGCCCCGTTACCAAGGCAGCATATCCGAGGAAAATGGCGGCTCGTACCGATTTTTTCAGTTTAAGACCGAACTGGCCGGTGAAGACGAACATGAACAGGAATCCGACGGCGAACATAATCCAGATGCCTGGCCCGGCGACGTCGCCCTCATTGCCCGACAGCGCCTTCTGGATGGCTATGGCAGGCCCGTGAAGGCCTACGAACACCTCGAGCAGGGCAAGCCATCCCAAGGAGACATGGAGTGCCGTGTTGGCGAAAGAGAACTGGATGAACAACAGGAACATGTACAGGAAACCGGTGAGCAGGCCATAGTCGCCTTCCATCGGGTGGAACCAGAAGGTGTAGCATAGCGCCCACGAAATGTAGAAACCATGCCAGGATCGAACCCACGCGATTGCGCGCTCGCGGAATTTCAGCTTGATGCCGAGGAAAAGGCCACGTCGGGGTGACAGGCTGTACAGCATGATCACCAACATGACGATGACAGAACCTTGGCTGGACCAGACCGGCATATCCTGCGCCAGGCCGTCGTAGAACAGCTGCGTCTGCGCCACGTGCAGGAGGATGAAG
>SPCK01000273.1 GCA_004525355.1 Spirochaetales bacterium | reverse complement strand
CGCCTTCGGCGCAATTGTATTAAAATCATATGAAATGTAAAATATATTAAGGATTTCAGTTGCTGACATATATCAGTAATAAACAAATATATAAACATTATAGATAAAGGAAACTATTAAATATTCTGATTTGGTATTTGCTATTTTTAAGAGGATAATATGGCTGAAATTAGCGTTAGTGTGTTAATAAGTATAATTTCGAATGGTATAAAAGCCATTAATACAATTGTGATAAAAAAAACAGAAGAAAAAGCAGTATTAGAGGAAGTATTGGAAGAACTAAAGTTGAATATGAAACGAATAAATGAAAACTATTTAATTAAGAAATGTTCAGTCGAATCAATAATATCTGTATTGTCTACTAATTCTATGGATGAAGCGGAAAAATTAAGAAAAAGAAGAAAAGTAGATTTAAATAAGATAAAATCAGGATTAATTGAATTAGATTCTTTTATTAACAAACATCAAATTAGATATTATCAAAACTATGATACTGAGAAACTGCTACTAAAAATTCGAGAGAAAATTCATGATATACAAGATATTAAGAAATTACATTTTGTTGATAAAAAATGGGAGACTAATGTAAATCCAAAACGGCGAATGCAGAATCTAATGGATTTATTTGCTTTAGCTTCAAAACACTTGATTAAAAAGTAATTTCATCTAACGATCGCTTCAAGCCTATAAAGCTATGTCACGCATTTTGCATACGAAAATCCGCGCCATCTACGCGTTGTAGCTTAAGCAAATATTCGATGGACCCTGCGGGCAGTGGAAAATAATAAATACATTTACTATAAAATAGATATATGAAAATTATTTTTCAATATAGTATTGCTTCAATAAATCTGATGTTATTTGATAAAAAAGCATTGAATTACCAATATACGAATTACTTTAAGAGAATTATTGATGAAAGAACTGATATTGGTACCTTATTAGTTTTTATGTCTTGTACAACAGCAATTACTAGATTGCCCGAAACTGAATATTCAAAAGAGCATAGTATAGGAGTGAGTTCAGACGAATAATCATTATCCATGCCTGTGAATATTGAGTTTTAAAAAACCACTATAGGCACATATCCAATATGCAGCTAATCAAGTTCGATACGTAAAGAGTACGCCATTCAGATTGCCGCTTCCAGTATGCTCCGCGCCAAGTCCAGCGCATCGGCCGAAGGAGGCTCCAGTTCGCCCAAGGCATACGCCTCACCGAGAGCCTTGCGCTTTTGGCGGCCCAGGATGTGGTATGGCAGGATCTCGATGGGGATGGCTGTGCCCAGCTGCCGGCTCACAAAGCGCGCGGTTTGTTCCAGATTCTCAGCGGAATCGTTCAAGCCGGGAAGGAGCGGCAGGCGCACGATCATGGGGATGTGCGCCACTGCCATCCTGACTGCATTTTCCAGGATGAGGGCATTGCCGACGCCGGTCAGTTTCTCATGCACGCCGCTGTCCATGTGTTTCAAGTCAAAGTAGACGAGATCCATCAGCTTCAGGGCTTCCTCGTTTTCGCTCCATGAAAACTGCCCGCAAGTCTCCAGCGCAAGATGGATACCGGAGCCTCCAAGCCGTTGTGCGAGACAGCGCAGCAGCCCAGGCTGGCAGGTGGCCTCGCCGCCTGAGAAGGTGACTCCGCCCCCCGACTTACGAAAAAAAATCCTGTCCCGCTCCACCACCGCAAGAATCGACTGTGCCGACATGCGCTGCCCCAAGATCTGCCGCGCGCCCAGGGGGCATGCGGTGACGCAGCGTCCACATGCATCGCACGCATCGTCGACATAAACTCCTCCATCAGCGGGTTGCGCAACACACTTTGGGCAGGCACCGACGCAGGCGGAACACAAACGGCAGCGCTCCGGGAATAAGCCGAGCTGAGGCTGGCATGACCAGGATTCCGGGTTGCAGCACCATGCACAGCGCAGGGGACAGCCCTTGAAGAAGACCGTCGTGCGGATGCCGGGGCCGTCATCGGTGGACCAGCGCTGGATGTCGAAGATGATCCCATCTGGCGCGTCGGAGGGAATCGTTTCAGAGCGTGTCGTAGGAAGTCCTCTCGATTATGGCATCCTGCACCTCTTTCGAGAGAGTGACGAAGCGGGCACTATAGCCGGCTACGCGGACCAGGAGGTCCTGGTGTTCTTCCGGACGTTCGCGTGCGGCCAGCAAGGTTTCCTTCGAAATGACGTTGAACTGGACGTGGAATGCTCCCAGTTCAAAATAGGCGCGGATCATAGCCGCTAGGTTGGCGACGTCCCGATCCGTCTTCAGGGCTCCCGGCGAGAACTTGACATTGAGCAGGGTGCCGCCAGAATGGCTCTCGTGGTTGAGCTTGGCGGCGGACTTCATGAGGGCCGTGGGGCTCGTGGAATCGCTGCCGGCATGGGCCGAACATCCCTCGGTGAGGGGTGTTCCGGCACGCCTTCCATCCGGCGTTGCACCCACCACCGAACCGGCGGGGATGTAATTGGAAATTCCCATGAAGGCGCTGTTAAAAGAACTGCCGAACCAGTCGCGGCGGCTTCGGATCTCCCGGTGGAAAAAGTCGCTGATCTCGACGGCGAGCAGGTCCACCCGGGCTTCGTCGTTACCATACTTGGAACATTTCAAGGCCATGGCCCGAAGATCCTCAAAGCCCTCCCAGTCCCGGTCCAGGGCTTCGCACAGACTTTCCATGCTCACTGCGCGACGCTCGAAGACAAGTATCCTTACCGCCTCCAGCGCATTGGCCGTGTCCGCCAGCCCGATACCTGTGAGCACCGCACCCACGTTGTACTTCGCGCCACCTGCGGAAAGGTCCATGCCCTTTTCCATGCAGCCTTCCACCAGGAGCGAGAGGAAGGGTCGGGGGGCCATCCGGGAATGGACTTGCTGGGCTATCCCCGTGGCAATAGAAGCCTGCTTGACCAGCCATGCCAGCTGGCTAAAGAAAGCCGCTTTCAAGTGCTCAAAGTCAGTAAAAGTTCCAGGCTCCCCGGTGGGAAGCCCCAGGCGTTTGCCGTCTATACGGGATCGGCCATCATTCAAGGCAAACTCCAGGGCCGATCCTAGGTTGATGTTGGCCGCGGCGGTCCACTCACCGATCTTGCGGGAGTGCGGCACGACGCAGCCGCAGTTGCTCCAGTCCCGCGCGTCCTCAGGCGAGAGGCCGGCCGCCAGCAGCATGGCCGTGCCCGTGCGGTCGTTGTGTATGGCGGGAAAGCCCATGCCCATGCGCGCCAGACGACACGTAGCAAGCAGGAATTCCTCAGGACAGTCCGAATGGATGCGGACGCTCAGGTTAGGCTGATGAGTACGCACTTCAGCAGCGGCACGCAGGCACATATAGGACAGGATGTTCGTACCGTCCGAGCCGTCAGGGCGCTTCCCGCCGAGGGTCAAATTCTGGAAGGCGCTGTAGCCTGCAAAGAATTTCGCGGTATTGGAGGAGACCGCCCAGATCCATTCCGAAAGCTTGATCCAGAGGCAGTCGATGAGTTCCTGGGCATCGGCGGGTGTGAGTATGCCCTTTTCCACATCGGCGGCGTAGAAGGGGTAGAGATACTGATCCATGCGTCCCAGGTTGAGAGCTACCGCGTTTTCAGAGAGCACACGACCCATCTGGACAAACCAGACCATCTGTATCGCCTCGCGGAAGCTGGCAGGCGGCAGGGCTGGTACACGACTGCATGTGGACGCGATCAGTTCCAGCTCCGCCTTCCTCCCAGGATTCCCTTCCAGCCCGGCCAGGCGCGTGGCTTCCAGGGCGTAGCGCTGGCCCAACGCGATGATGCCCTCGCAGCTGAAAATCGCCGCTCGGTAGAACTCCATCCTGTCGGCTTGCTCGCCGTCCGTGATTTCGATGTTGGCCAAGGCTTCCCGCGCTTCGGCCATGATGCCCATGAAGCCCTTGACAAAGACGAT
>SPCK01000029.1 GCA_004525355.1 Spirochaetales bacterium | reverse complement strand
CTCGAGAAAGCCGGCGCGCCGATCGGAGCCCGGGTTACGGACGCTGAAAAGTTGGACGCAACTCGAGACGCGTCGCTGATGGAGGCGTGCCGCCGGTTTGCAGACCTGCTGGTTTCCGCGTACACGCTGCATGGCGACCTTGCCGTATACGCCAATTGCACGGTCAGCGTAAACGGTTCAGACGCGGACGCAAAAACCGCTCGGGGAGTATTGGAAACGCTGGGGGCTCGCATCGGCGCGGCAAACGCGGCCTTTTTGCTGGTGATGGCAAAATGCCCCGAGGCTTTTTTCGAGAGCTTTCTGTCGACTCCGGGGGCGGCGCCGTTTCGCTTTATGCTTTCGCAGGAACGAAAACTCAAGGCTCGCTTTCTGCCGCTGGATGTCGAGAAGGCTTTGTCGACCATGGCACCGGACGGTCATTCGGCCTGGTGGAACCTGTACAACAATATTACCGGCACGGTTACCTGCCACATCCACAAGTCCGATGGTTCGACCGAGGACATGGGACTGGCCGCTGCCGCAAGCTTGCTCAAGCGGCCTGAACGGGACCTGAGGGAAGCGGCTTGGCGGGGCATCAACGCCGCGATGGAAGAGCATCGGGAGAGTTTCGCCTCGACGCTCAACGCCATCTCCGGCTGGCGGCATGCAGAAGCGGGACTGCGCTCCCATACCGAGCAGGTGCACTACCTGGACAAGGCCCTGCACCAGAGCCGTATCTCCAGGGGGACTCTCGAGGCGTTGATGGAGACCCTTCGTTCGGCCCGCGAGATCGGCAGGAGGGCGCTGCGCGCGCAAGCCAGACTCTACGGTGTCGAGCGCCTGGCCCCGTGGGATATCCTGGCTCCAGCGCCCGCCCGCGAGGGGCATGACGCTGTAATTCCCTTTGAACGCGGGCTGGACATCGTGCGGCGAGCCTACGCAACGGTAGATCCCGCAATGGGCGCTTTCGTCGATCGGATGGCCGTGGCCCGTCGGATCGAGGGCAGGGTGCTCGATGGCAAGCGTCCGGGCGCGTATTGTACCGAGTTTCCCGGTAGCAGGAATCCCTTCGTCTATACCACGTACCGCGGCGCCCTGTCCGAGCTATCCACCCTGGCCCACGAGCTCGGCCACGCGTATCACTGCGAGGTCATGCGTGACATACCCCTGGTCGAGGCGGACTATCCGATGACGCTGGCGGAAACGGCCAGTACTTTCGCCCAAACGGTACTGGGGGACATGCTCGCCAAGGAAGCCGGCGACGAAGCCGCGCTCCTTGAACTGGCCTGGGCTGATGCGCAGGACGCTGCCACCTTCCTGGTGAACATACCGTTGCGCTTCGAATTCGAGAGCCGATTCTACGAGCGGCGCCCGTCCGGGCCAGTCAGCGCGGACGGCTTACGGGAATTGATGGGTGAAGCCTGGAAGGAATGGTACGGCGACGTGCTTTCCGAGTACGACGAGTATTATTGGGCGTCCAAACTGCACTTCCACATGAGCGGTGTCAGTTTCTACAACTTTCCCTATTCGTTTGGGTACCTCTTCAGCCTGGGCGTGTACGCGCGCAAGGATGACTTGGGCGCCGGTTTCCATGATGCGTACGTGGGCTTGTTGCGGGATACCGGGAGGATGGAGGCGGAAGAGGTCGCCCGGAGGCACTTGGGCGTCGATCTGGCAAATCCGGATTTTTGGCAGGCTGGGGTCAGGATTTGCGAGGAGAAGGTCGCGCGTTTCGAGCGCATGGCACGGATAGTACCCGTATGAAAAACAGCCCGGCCGGATGGTCGGGCCAACTCTCGCAGGAGCTTCGTGGCGGGACGTCAGCTGACTATTCTTCGTGTTTCTCCGCGGCTTTTTCCCGCTTCTCCTTGCGTTTTTCAAGCAAGGTTTTCTGTGGTTTCTTCTTCGACTCTTTGGGTTGCTTGCTCTTTTCTTTCATGATCCAGCCTCCTGGCTAATATAGAGAAACGGCATGGCGATGCCCTTTCATGCTCATCGAACAGTATAACCCGCAGGGTGCAAGGAAGCAACGAGGTAGGCGTGGATGTCTGTCTTTCCATAAGCTTTTCAGTTATGATCTTCGCACTATGAACCTTCATGACACCCGAAGATCGTATCGGCGCCTTTCCATTGGACCTGCATTGGCTGCCGTCCTGATTCTGAGCCTCGCATCATGTTCAGCCCCTGCTCGCGATAGTGCCGCAGCCGGCGGCGTACTGGACGTATCCGGTGTTGATCTTGGCGACCTGCTTGCGTTGGACGGGGAATGGGAGTTCTACTGGAACCGTTTCGTCGATCCGGATTCCTTCATGAGCGGGAGACAGCCTCAACCCAATCTGATGGCATCCTTCCCGTCCGAGTGGGCGAGCTATCCCATACCCGGTGTCGCCGTCCGGGGATTCGGGACCTGGCGTCTGCGGATACTGGGTCTGGAGCCGCTCGCTCTGTATGGTTTGTCCGCGTCCTCGTTCCTGAGCGCCGGGCGTATCTTCGCGAATGGAGTGCTGATCGACTCGCATGGGACCCCGGGAAGGACTGAGTCGGAAGAGCGCCCCGGCTGGATGTCCCACGTTTCCACTTTGCGGGCTGACAGCGATGGTTCAATTGACTTGGTTTTGCATGTATCCAACTTTGCCGACCGATCGGGCGGGCTCAGGACGAGCCTGTTCCTTGGCCATCCAGACGATGTCTGGGCGCACAAGGTAGGATCGATCGCCTACGAGCTGTTCGTCGTGGGAGCCATCCTGGCCATGGGAGCATATTACCTGGGCTTGTTCATGTTCAGGCACGGAGACCGGGCATCGCTTTGGTTCGGCTTGCTGTGTCTGGTGCTGGGTGTGCGGGTGTTGTTCTACGACGAGTACTTCATACTGGCAATCTTCCCCGGAATGTCCTTCCGCGCGTTGTTTGTGCTCGGCTACCTGACCTTCACCGCGGGGGCGGTCATTGTTACCGCGTTTGTCCGGGCGAGCTTTCCCGACGAACTGCCGCAATGGGGCGTGTGGTTTGCGGGCGGCGCATCGGCAGCGTACACGGGTATCATCCTGTTTACTTCTTCGTTTTTCGCGTCCGGCGTCCTGCGCTGGTACCAGCTTTCGGTCGTGCTCGTCGGCCTGGGCATCGCGGCCGCGATCGTCTTGGCCGCGGTGAGGCGCAAGCGGGGGGCTGGTTTGTTCGGGCTGGGCTTTCTGGCCATCTTTGCAGCCACGATTTATGACATGTTCGTAGCGGGGGGGCTGGTGCAGGGCGTGTTCATCACCCAGTTGGGGATGATGGCATTCTTATTAGCACTGTCCCTGAACATGACAAGGCTTTTCGCCGGGGCATTCACCATGGCCGAGCGGTTGACGGGAGATTTGAGGCGCGTGAACGAGTCGCTCGAGCGCTTCGTACCCCGCGAGTTTCTCGGTTTCCTCAAGAAGTCGAATATCGAGGAGATCGAGCTGGGCGATCACAGCGCCGAGGACATGGCCGTCCTCTTTGCCGATGTCCGGGCCTTTACGTGGATGGCCGAGAACCTGACGCCGGAAGAGACCTTCACCTTCATCAACGAATACCTGGCCAGGACAGGCCCGGCCGTGCGCGCCCATGGCGGCTTCATCGACAAGTATCTGGGGGACGGCTTCATGGCGTTGTTTCCTGCCGGCGCCGAATCCGCGGTACGCTGCGCGATCGATATCCAGGCAAGGGTCAGGGCCTACAATGTCGAGCGCGCCGGGCAAGGCCGGGACTCGATCGCCGTAGGAATTGGCGTCCATGTCGGAACGCTCATGCTGGGGACCATCGGAGAATCAGCCAGGATGGATGGAACGGTCATCTCCGACGTGGTCAATACCGCCAGCCGCCTTGAGGGGGTGGCCAAGGAATACGCGATGGGCATAGCCGCCAGCGAGAGCGTGTTCTCGGCTCTGCAGGACCCGACGCTCTTCAGGATGCGTTTCATAGGAAGAGTGCGCGTGAAGAACAAACGACAACCGGTATCTGTATTCGAAATTTACGACGGCGATGAAGCTGAAATGATCGAACGAAAGGAACGCGTGAAGGATGAATTCGAGCGTGGCGTGGAAGCGTACTATGGCAGGCGCTTCGATGAGGCGCGGCAGCATCTGGTCGCCGTAGCCGAAGCCTTGCCCGACGACAAGCCCACGAGGCGTTATCTGGACGGGATCGCCCGTCACGGCAGCGAGCCCAAGGACCTCAATTGAACGTGGCGCCATGGCGGCCTTCGGTCGCGTTGGCCTTCAGCCAATCTCGGCGCGTTCACCGAAATGATCTTTCATTGAAGGCATCGCTTTTTCGCACCATGCGGTGATCCGCAACTCACGAACAGGGTGGTTCGCGGCGGCAGGACCGATATGCCTCGCGTTCGTATGTCGGCCCGAATGCGGTCGCAAGGTTCGGATGCTCGAGCCAGGGATTTGATTCCACTCCTGGCGCTTTATGCATATAGACGCCTCCGTAACCCGCAGCCCATCGCCTGATTCCGGACAAGAATAGAGCAAACTCCATGACTCCATCGTTGCAGTGAAACTATACCCGCTCGGCTTCAGCCGCGCAAATCGCTGACGCGCAGGAAGCAGAAGGGGCGAATCCGACTCATTGCGCGATGACAGGGATTTTGTTAAAGTAAAGAGCGCGGCTCCGGACGACGGGGCCTCTCCCACCCGCACCGGAGGACATTCATGAAAGCCGTCGAGCTGGCCAAGGCCTACGACCCGAAAGAATTCGAGGACCGCATCTACGAGGCATGGAAGAAGGAAGGCCTCTTCCAGCCGAACGCCGGGGGCAAGCCCGGCACCGGAAAGAAGCCATTCGTCATGGTGATGCCTCCGCCGAACGTTACAGGCGTGCTGCACATGGGCCATGGCCTCAACAACGCGATACCCGACATCCTCATGCGCTACCACCGCATGAACGGCCGTCCCGCCCTGTGGGTGCCCGGGATGGATCATGCCGGCATCGCGACCCAGCACGTGGTGGAGAAGATACTTCGGGCCCGGGGCGTCGATCGCCATGAAATGGGCCGGGAAAAGTTCGTCGAAGAGACCTGGAAGGTCGCGAACGAGCACCATGACATCATCAAGAAACAGCTCGAGAAGATAGGTTCGTCCTGCGACTGGAGTCGGGAGCGTTTCACGCTCGACGAGGGCCTGTCCAAGGCCGTTCGCGACGTCTTCGTGACGCTGTACGAACGCGGCCTCGTCTACCGGGGCAAGTACCTGGTCAACTGGTGCAGTTCCTGTGGGACGGCGCTGGCCGACGACGAGGTCGAGCACGAGGACGAGAACGGTGCCATGTACCATATCCGGTACGAATATGTCGATGGCTCCGGATCGATCGAGATAGCCACGACGCGTCCGGAGACCCTCCTGGGCGATACGGCGGTGGCATGCCATCCCGAGGATGATCGATACGCGAATCTCGTCGGGAAGCTCCTCAAGCTTCCGCTGGCCGATCGTACCATACCCCTGATTGCCGACAGCTACGTGGATCGCGAGTTCGGTACGGGCCTGGTAAAAATAACTCCCGCGCATGACCCCAACGATTTTGAGGTGGGCAACCGCCATAATCTGGAACGGATCAATATTCTCAACCCCGACGGCACTCTCAACGAGAACGTCCCGGAGAAGTACCGCGGGCTCAAGGCCCGGGAAGCCCGAAAGCTCGTGGTGGAAGACCTGAAGGTCCTGGGCTTGTTCGTCGACGAAAAGCCGATCACCCATTCGGTCGGCCACTGTTACCGTTGCCATACCGCGGTCGAACCCTACCTGTCCGAACAGTGGTTCGTGAAGATGAAGCCCCTGGCCGAGAAGGCGCTCAAGGCCTGGCGCGACGGCGACGTGCGGTTCTACCCGCAGCGTTGGGAACACACCTACGAGCAATGGCTCACGAATATCAGGGATTGGTGCATCAGCCGTCAGTTGTGGTGGGGGCACCGGATACCCGTGTGGTACTGCGACCACTGCGGATACGTCATGGTGGAACGGGAAGAGCCTACGATCTGCCCAAAGTGCAAGTCATCCGAGCTTCGGCAGGACGAGGACGTTCTGGATACCTGGTTCAGCTCCTGGCTCTGGCCCTTCAGCGTGATGGGCTGGCCGAAAGACACGGCCGACCTGCGCAAGTTCTATCCCACGAGCACTCTTTTAACCGGTTTCGACATCATTTTCTTCTGGGTCGCGCGCATGATCATGGCGGGCCTCGAGTTTACGGGTCAGGTCCCGTTCAGGGATATCTGCATGACGACGCTGGTTCGCGACAAACAGGGTCGCAAGATGTCCAAGAGCCTGGGCAACGGCATCGATCCACTGGAGATCGTAGACGAATTCGGCGCCGATGCCCTGAAGTTCACCTTGGCCTTCCTGTATACTTCCACACAGGACATACTCATCAAAAAGGACGATTTCAAGCTGGGCTCCAAATTCGCCAACAAGGTATGGAACGCCAGTCGCTATATATTGATGAATCTGGAAGGCCGGGAGCTAGTGCCCGAGCCGGTATTGAATGACGCAGACCGTTGGATCCGGCACAGGCTGTGCGTCAGCTCGGCCGCGGTCGCCGAGGCCATGGCCTCGTACCGGTTCAACGACGCGGCAAGCGCCGTGTACGAATATTTCTGGAACGACTTCTGCGACTGGTACCTGGAGGCCACGAAACTCTCGACCAGATCGGGTGATGATGGCGAGAAGGACCGCGCGGTCACCGTTCTCCTGGACACGCTGACCGAATCTCTCGCGCTCCTGCATCCGTTCCTGCCCTTCGTCACTGAAGAGATATACGGCAAGCTTCCCGCCGCCGCCGGTCGCCTGATAGTCAGGGCCTATCCGAAGGACGAGGCAGAACGTAGAGATCCAGGCCTGGATGCCCGCTTCGGCACGCTCAAGGAGCTCGTTTCACTGGTGCGCTCCCTGCGGAGCGAGTTCGGCATCGCCGCGGAGCACAAGCTCAAGGTAGCGGTACGCGTGGATGCCGGTCGGGATGACGGGGAATTCCTGGCGCGCAACTCGGAACTGACGGCGCTTCTGGTGAATGCCCTGTCGGTGGATTTCGTGGGAGCAAAACCCGCCGGAGCGCTGGCGTTGGCCGGCCACGGTTTTGAATGCTACGTATTCGCCCGCGAAGCTGTGGACGTTGCCCAGCTCGCGTCGCGCTTCAAAAAAGACGCGGACAAGGAACGGCAGTTCGCCGAACGGGTCACCGCCAAGATTGCCAATGAAGATTTCGTGGCGAGCGCTCCCGCAGAGGTGGTAGACAAGGAACGGGAAAAGCTGGCTGATGCACTCGCCAGGGTTGCCAAGCTGGAAAAATACCTCGAGGATTTGTCATAGGAGACGCGATGCCCGGACAAGGCAGGCCCCTGGATCAAAGCGAAACGACGCCGCAGACCATGGCCGAAGAGGAGATGATACGCCTCAAGGAAATGCATCTCGCGCCATATATCCAGCTCGCGACTCTGCTTATCGGCAAACGCCGCCGTTCGGGCGGCAATATGTTCCGGCACCAGATCGATACCATGGCCGTACTCATGGACTATGGGTACATAGATTCGATCCTCCTCAAGGCATCGGTTATCCACGACTTGCTCGAGGATATCCCCGAATTCGATCGTGACCGGATATTGGAGATAGAGGGAGAAAGCGCGGCCGTCTACAAGCTCGTGCTTGAGGTTACAAGGCGGCAGGTCGAGTCCAAGCCTGAATTCCTGGGTCGTATCCTGAAATATGGATCGACCATGGCCAAGATACTCAAAGCCGCGGATCGCATCAGCAACATGATATCGCTGGGCTATACGACGGACATCGAGTTCATACGCCGATATACGGATGAAACCGAACGCTTCGTCTATCCCATCGCGGAACAGGTGAACCCGGTCATGAAAACCGAACTCGAGGATCTGGTAGGTACACGGCGAGCGTTTCTGTCCCGCTGTTTCGAGATATAGGAGAGATATATGCCCAAGGAATGGACCAAGGCGAGCATCGCCAAGACGATCGACCATACCGTGCTCAAGACTGTGGCAACCGAGCAGCAGGTGCGCGAACTATGCGTGGAAGCCAAGGCCAATAGCTTCGCCAGCGTTTGCGTCAATCCCTTCTGGGTGCCGCTGTGCGCCCGCGAACTGTCAGGGTCCAAGGTGATGGTATGCACGGTGATCGGCTTTCCCCTCGGGGCCAACGCCACCGCCATCAAGGTCGAGGAGACCGCGCTTGCCGTCAGGCAGGGCGCACATGAGGTGGATATGGTCATCAACCTCGGCGCCGCGAAGTCCGGCGACTGGAAGACCGTCGAGGAAGACATCCGCGAGGTGATCAAGGCAGCCGGAAAGGCAACCGTCAAGGTCATTATTGAAAACTGCTACCTTACGGATTCCGAAAAAACCAAAGCCTGCGAAGCGGCGATGAAGGCAGGTGCTCATTTCGTGATGACCAGCACGGGTTTTGGAACGGGCGGGACCGATGCCGACGATGTCAAGCTCATGCGCAAGGTCGTGGGCGACAAGCTGAAGATAAAGGCATCCGGTGGTATTCGCAGCTATCATGATGCCATTCAGATGCTTGATGCAGGCGCGGATCGAATCGGCGCGTCGAGCGGCGTCACAATTGTCGCGGAACTGCCAGAGTAGGCAGGAGAACGGGCCGTTGCCTGACTGGTATCGGCGCCATCTCAAGTTCCCCAGGAGGTCCCTTGTGAATGGAAGATCGTTGGTAGCATCAATGATGATGGCCCTCTTTCTTTTGGCCTCCTGCGGCCAGGGCCCCGCCGCCGGACGAGTCGCTATTACCAGAACCGCCGAGCCCAAGATCGGCATGGTCCTGGACGTAGGCGGTCGTGCGGACCTTGCTCTCAACCGCACTGCTTATGACGGTGTACTGCGGCTTGCTGAAAGTCTGCGAGGTTGGATCGCTGGAGATCCCGCGGCTAATTTTGGCGGTAATATCGATATCCGTGTTCTGGAGACCGACGCGACCGGTTCCGATCGTGAAACCTTGTTGCGATCTCTCGCGGAGGAGGGTCGGAATCTGGTGATAGCGGTTGGATTCTTTTTCTCGACCACCATGGCTGCCATCGCCCGAGATTTCCCGGATACTGATTTTCTCCTTATCGACGGCTATACCCCGGACCTGACAACAATGTCCAATATTGTCTGCGCCCAGTTCGCGGAGCAGGAATCGGCGTTCATGGCGGGCGCGTTTGCTGGCCGGCTTGCCGCACGAGAGGGCCCGACCGCGAAGGTCGGTTTCGTAGGTGGCATGGACATGCCGATAATGCGAAAGCACCTTGCGGGTTTCTCCGCCGGAGCGGCGTGGACCAATCGCGCGCTACAGCCGACGGGAGCCATTCTGTCGGCATTCGTCGGACGGGGCGCAGATGCTTTCGCTGATCCCAAGCGAGCTGCCGAATTTGCCTCTGCGCTTTTTCAAACGGGAAATGCCGTAATCATTTACCAGGCGGCGGGAGCTTCCGGCAAGGGCGTTTTTAACAGCGCGGCACGTTTTGGCAGGAAAGCTCTCGGCTCCGACGCGGATCAGGCGATGCTCTATGCGGCATCCGGGGATCCCGATATGCGCTCCCTGGCTCCGCTGATCGTGATGTCCACGCTCAAGCGGGTAGACAAAGTAATCTACGATGCCGGTTTCGAGTTGGCCAGTGGTTTTCGATTGGTTGGTGGATACAGGACCTACACGCTCGCAGACGGCGGCGTCGGCTACACGACCGAGGGTATCGAGCGGGAAGATCTGGTCGCACTATCCGGGATCGCGCACCTCGTGGTTGACGGCGATATCATAGTTCCTACCGATGCAGTCGAAACTGCCGACTTTCTGGCCCGTCTGCGTTGACCATGGGCTTTTCAACCCAGAATTCAGTAGATGGTTGGTTTTAACAAGATTCTGCTTGCAATAAACGCAAGTTGGCTTTACTATCGATCCTCTACCCAATTCTAGGGATGTATTAGGAATGTAAAGGAGAGAGTAACATGAAGTACCGCACGATTCTTATTGCCCTCCTTGCCGTTGCGCTGGTATTCAGCAGCTGCGCCAAGAAGGAAGAAGCCCCCGAGGTTATGGCACCCACGTTTAAAGTTGGTCTCGTTACCGACCTCGGTGGTATCGATGACAAGTCTTTCAACCAGGGTACCTGGGAAGGCATCGTCCGTTTCGCTCAGGAGAAGGGCCTTGTAAAAGGCACCGACATCAAGTATCTCCAGTCCGCAGCCGAAGCCGACTACGTACCTAACCTCAGCACTTTCGCCGACGAGAAACTCGACCTGATCGTCGCCCCAGGCTTCCTTTTCGAGAAGGCCATGGGTGAAGTTGCCGACAAGTACCCCAACCAGAAACTTCTGGTAATCGACACAGTAGTGCAGAAGCCCAATGTGGTCAGCGCCGTGTTCGCCGAACATGAAGGCTCCTTCCTCGTCGGCGTCGTTGCCGGCCTGAAGGCCAAGGCTGACGGTAAATCCGTTCTCGGATTCATTGGCGGCATGCAGTTCCCGCTCATCGAGAAGTTCCAGGCCGGTTTCGAGCAGGGCGTCAAGGCCGTGTTCCCCACCGCCAAGATTCTTGTCGACTATGCTGGTGATTTCGGCGCTCCCGACAAGGGCCAGGCCATTGCGCAGAAGCAGTTCAACGCTGGCGCCTATATCATCTTCCATGCCGCTGGCGGCACCGGAAACGGTATGATCAAGGAAGCCAAGGAACGCTCGGAGAAGGGCGACGTCCGCTGGGCGATTGGCGTGGACAAGGATCAGTACACCGACGGTATGTACGGTGACAAGTCCGCCGTGCTGACCTCCATGATGAAGCGCGTCGACGTAGCCGCTCACGATGTGGCCCAGATGGCTCTTGATGGACAGTTCCCTGGTGGCCAGGTACTGGTGTTCTCACTCAAGAACAACGGCGTTGGCGTCCCCGATTCCAACCCCAACCTCTCGGCTGACATCATGACCATTGTCAAGGAATACGCCACCAAGATCGCCTCCGGCGAGCTGGTGGTTTCCGAGATTCCCGCGAAGTAATTTAGCAATTACCGGAATCCATGAAGGCCGTCCTTTGGGGCGGCCTTTTTTATGGTCGATGTGGCAAGCAGATCGCGATATCCGTCCTGTTTGCCGACGATCTTGTCTTCCCAAAACCTGGTTTCCATTGTATCCTACTAAACTTACCGCTCGATTCACTCGTGTCGGAAGCCTTTTATTTTCAGTACTTACAAAGATTCGGGGGCACGCGATGGCATTTATCATCGAGATGCTCAACATCACCAAAGACTTCCCCGGCATCCGGGCGAACGACGACGTTACCCTTCAGGTTGAGAAGGGATCCATTCATGCCCTCCTGGGCGAGAATGGCGCCGGCAAGTCAACGCTGATGAGCATCCTCTTCGGATTGTACCAGCCGGACGGCGGATCAATCCGCGTCCGGGGCAAGGACGTAAAGATCACCGATCCCAACGTCGCAAACGTCCTGGGCATTGGCATGGTGCATCAGCACTTCAAGCTCGTTCACAACTTCACGGTTACCGAGAACATCGTCCTGGGTCTTGAGCCCACACAGGGGTTGGTTCTGGACCTCAAACGGGCGATAGAGAAGGTCAGTCAGATATCAAAACTATACGGACTTGATGTCGACCCTGGCGCCAAGATCGAAGATATTTCCGTGGGTATGCAACAACGCGTAGAAATACTCAAGATGCTCTACAGGGACGCGGAGATTCTTATATTCGACGAGCCGACAGCCGTGCTGACGCCACAGGAAGTCCGGGAACTCATGGGAATCATGCGGCGCCTCGTCGAGGAGGGCAAGACAATCCTCCTG
>SPCK01000439.1 GCA_004525355.1 Spirochaetales bacterium | reverse complement strand
TGGCGGGACGGCGGCACGGACCGCGTAGACTGGTGGCGGAGCAGGTTCGGCCCGAAGCCATGAAAATCTTCCACTCCATATACTCCGCTTTACTCAATCCGCATTCATAGGCGAAGAACGTGTCCCTGTCCCGGATGAACGGGCCGACGTCGGAAGCCCGCAGGCAAAACATGCAGCCTATTGGTTCGTATATCGCATCGAGTTGAATGCCGCTATCGATGAATTGCTTGGCTGCCTGCGTGATTTCTTGGTCGGTCATCCTATCCTCCGGTCATGATATGCCATTATTCGTCGCTTCCATACAGAATAGGGTACTCTCGGTACAGGCGCAAGCGCGAACTCATGTGCGCGGCTCGATTTCCAGCGACAAAGGCGCTCCCGGAAGGACCGAAGCGCGAACCTGTTCCTGGACATCGACGACGAGTCCGTCGTAGGCGGGAAAGGCGGGAAAGGGCAGTCCCGCTTTACGGCACAGCTCCTCAAGCGCCTGATGCGAGTGGTCATGGCACAAGTGAGTCAGGTACAGCTGTCCAGGGGCAATGAGTCTGGCCACGTCGAAGGCTTCGCTGATTGAAAAGTGCGTGGGGTGCGGCCGGGTTCGAAGGGCATCCAGAACGAGCACGTCGGTACCTTCCAGCAGAGGCATTGATGAGGCCGGTATGCCGGAACAATCGGTCAGGTAGGACAGCCCGCCGATGCGGTAGCCCAGGATGCGCCTGTCGCCATGCATGAGCGGAACGGGAATGGCTCGCAGTCTGCCTATGGCAACGCCTTCCGGCGGGGCGATTCCCAGGTCGAATCTGGGCTTGCCGCCTCCGGGTTGACCGGCCCTGAACGCATAGGAGAAACGTTCCCGGATTTCCGCCGCGTCGTTTTCAGACGCCCATACCGACATTTGACGATTCCGGCAGAGGGGACGGACGTCGTCCAGCCCATGCACATGATCGGCATGGGCATGGGAAACCAGTACCGCGTCCAGGTGATGAAGCCCGGCGCGCAGGGCTTGAAGGCGGAACTCAGGACCGGCGTCGATGAGGATGTGCTCTCCATCATTTCCTTCGATCAGTACCGACGATCGGTATCGATTGTCCCTGGGATCCATCGAGGAACACACGGCGCAGTCGCACCCGAGTACGGGTATGCCATGGCTGGTCCCCGTGCCCAGAAAAGTGAGCCTCATGGCGATTGGGTTGCGATTTGCTCCCCGCTCGGAAGCGACTGCGGCTCGAAGCGACCGGACGTGGGCACGCGCACAAGTTTGACGAATTCGTAGTCCCGATCGGACACTATCCTGTCCAGGGACGTTTCCGCTGCACTCTCGAAAACGACCACCCGGAAGATACCGTCGTCGTCGAAGTAAGGAAACAGCGCCGCGATATGAAAGTACTGGCGCAGGCGGGGCGGTTGATCCGAGCGCGCGTTGAACTGGGCAAGATAGAACCGGCCGGGCTCGCGAGAGGCGAGCATGAAGAGCATGGCCTTCAGCCCGCGCAATTCGATACCGGCGTCGTTGAAGTTATCCGAAAAAGCTTCGTAGGCGGAGCCGCCGTTGACGGGGTCGCTGTCGCGGACGACCATGGCGAAAGGCGCCTCGGTGACGTCGTGCGCAAGCGGGGACGCGTCGATACGGGACGGGTACATGACTGCCCACAACTCCCCGGCGATGGCCCGGGACCAATCCAGCCCGAAGAACGGATCCAGGGTTTCTTCAAATTTGATGGTGAAGGAGGATCCTCGCCAGTCGAGCATGCGTTCCTTGATCGAGGCGACCGGCAGGTATGATCCGGAAAACGGATGGATTATACCATCCACCAGCCATTTGACGAAGCCGGAACAATTCAAGCCCGCGTCGACGCCTTGCGGGAGGAGGCTGGAGATGAAGACCGCCCTTCCATCCGCGTCGATGGCACCGTCATCCGCGTAGCGCAGGTCAGGAAGCCGGACGCGAACTTGGTCGGCAAGCCTGCGTAGGTCCGCGAACAGTGCGGGATCGGGAGAGAACAGGCTCCAGTCGACGATGTCGCGAGTCAGGTCCCTGATTCGAGAGAAGGGCGATCGGAGCAGGGTTTCGAAAGCCAGCGGAACGATGACCTGATGATATAGGACGCCGTTGTATGCCACGACGTCTATCCTTGAGCGGTCACCGAATGGATAGACGCGCACGAAGGTACCCGGGTCGCTGCGCAGGAATATCTTTACCTGCTGGATCAAACCATCCCGAAGGGATCGCTTGATTATCCAGGAT
This sequence comes from Spirochaetales bacterium, assembly GCA_004525355.1. Classification (GTDB taxonomy): domain Bacteria; phylum Spirochaetota; class Spirochaetia; order Treponematales; family UBA12059; genus UBA5200. The sequence goes on along the minus strand of SPCK01000439.1, from coordinate 133 downwards.
CCTTGGGCATGGATCGGGAAATCGGAACCCCGGGCGGGAGCCACGATCGTATACAGGGCGTCTCCGCTTTTCTGGACGGAAATTCGCCATGCGCCCCAGTAATTTGTCTCGTTCCTGGCCCTGAAGTCCTTCG
>SPCK01000247.1 GCA_004525355.1 Spirochaetales bacterium | reverse complement strand
GGAATTTTCAATGTGGTTCAATATCGAATACGATTCATCCCTTCAGGAAACCATTCGCGTCCGCGTTCCTTCCGCCTTTTTCCGGGATCAGCTTGCCAATACCTACCAGAAATCCATGGAATCCAAGCTCCTCGAGCTTTCGGGCAAAAACCTCGCCATCGAATTCGTGGTATCCAGGCCGACGGCAACTACAACCCACACCAAGGCCGACGCAGGCCACTCCTCCGGGTCTGAAATGCAGGACCGCGCAACCAGGAACCCTTCCCTCCCGCCTGCCGCTCCCCCCCGTGAGAAGCATCCCCAGCTGCAGCTCGACCTTACTTTTGAAAACTACGTGATAGCCGAGAACAACTCATTTGCCGCCAATGCAGCCGTCGCAATAGCCGCCAATCCGGGGACGGCCTACAATCCCTTCCTGATCTACGGTGGCGTAGGCCTTGGCAAGACCCACCTGATGCAGGCGATAGGCAACAGAGCCTGGGCCCTCAATCCAAAACTGAAAATCATCTGCATCTCGTCCGAGAATTTCAGTAACGATTTCATCAATGCGATCAATTCCAACTCCATGCCGGCCTTCAAGAATCGCTACAGATCTGCGGATATACTCCTCATAGACGACATCCACTTCTTTGAGAAAAAGGAAGGCTTCCAGGACGAGGTGTTTCATACCTTCAATGCGCTGTACGAGACAAAAAAACAGATGGTATTCACCAGTGACCGGCCGGCCTCCGACCTCAAGAACCTGTCAGAACGCCTGCGAAGCCGTTTCGAGCGCGGATTGAACGTCGATCTGTTGCCGCCCAACTACGAGACGCGTTTCGCAATTCTGCGACGCAAGGTAGAGCACATGAAGACCAAGGTGCCCGACGAGGTCATGGATATCATTGCCCATAATATCTCGACGAACGTGAGAGACCTCGAGGCGGCCCTCCTCAAGCTGACCGCGTATTCGGAGCTCGTCGGCGTCGGCATAACCATGGATATTGCCCAGCAACAACTCAAGGACGTATTCAGTCAGTCTCGCCATGGCAACGTTACCATCGATCATATAATCAGGACCGTCGCGGACCACTTCAAGCTCACCTCAAACGACTTGAAGGGCAAGAAACGCACCAAGAACATCGTCTTTCCCCGACAGGTAGCCATGTACATAGCTCGCGATATCACCGAGTACTCAACCACAGAGCTCGGCCTGGAATTCGGTGGGCGCGACCATACTACGGTCATGCATTCCTGCCAGAAAATCGATGAACGCCTGAAGACAGATCCTACACTTGATGTCACCATCCAGCGACTCGTCCTGAATATCAAGAAATCAAGCATCAAGAACTAACAACCAAGGTACAAGCCCTTGATAACCTGTGCTTAAGTTGCATCATACGCACTATTCTTGGCGTCTCTGTGGACAAGGTGGAAAAACTTAGTCCCTTTCCGGAAGGTTCTTCCACTGTTCAAATGCTTTCAGTACCTGAATATTACTGTCTTGTACACATATACTTGTGCCTACTATTACTACTATTATTATATAAATTTATATAATAATAGTACCAAGAAAGCGAGATCCGTCCTCTAGCGTTTGCCTTACTCGGACATTGCGCACAGTACTTTTTCCTGTTATTCTCTATGCAACGTATGAAGGCGAGGTCTGCCATGAAATTTACTTGCGACAAGAACGCATTCCAGAAAGAAATTTCCTTTGCCCAGGAAATAATTTCCTCGAGAAGTGCCGTATCGGTAGTTTCAAACGTATATCTCGAGGCATATGAAAACACGTTGGTCATTCGAGCAACAGATATAAAAATAGGGTTTGAAACCCGTATACCCGTAGAAGTCCAGGAACCTGGCGGAGTAACCGTCTTCTGCGACAAGCTGGGAGGCATTCTTGCCAGTATCCCGGAAGGTACCATCGAGCTCGACCAGAAAGAAAACAGGATCATAATCAAGCCGACGTTCAAGAAGGCGCAATTCAGTCTCAAGACTATCGCGAGTGAACAGTTTCCCCAATTACCCGATATCGACGATTCCACGTATTTCTCTGTCCCCGTGGCTGATTTCAAGGCCATGATAGGGCAAACCGTGTTCGCTGTCTCGGATGACGAGACTCGGTATTTCATGAACGGGGTTTTTATCGAACGGGCCGAAGAAGGCCTCGTCACGGTGGCTACGGATGGCAGGCGCCTGGCATACATGAAGCGAACTCTTTCAGGCAATATTCCCGATTTCAAGGGAGTCATCGTTCCCCCGAAAATTCTGAGCATCATACTGAGGCGTGCTCCCGACGAAGGCCTGATAGATATCGCCATCAATGACAAGAACATTTTCATCAAATTTGGCCTGTACCGCTTGAGTTCCATCCTCATCGAGGGGCAGTTTCCAAATTATCAGAAGGTCATACCGGAATCACAGAAGTATGAAGTCAGGTTCAAGAGAAGCGACTTCATGGAAGCTTTGAAGCGCGTTTCGATTTTCGTCGAGCAGAAGTCACGGAGAACGTTCTTCGCTCTTTATTCCGACAGGATCATATTGTCTTCAGAAGAAAGCGATGTCGGAACGGCCAAGGAGGAGATAGTGTGCTCCTATGACGGACCGGAAGCCATTATCGGTATGAACTACAAGTATATCGAAGAGCCTCTTCGCGCCATGAACTGCGAAGACGTGATACTCAGGTTCACCGAGACCGGTCGAGCCGTGACCCTGACGCCTGAACCAGAGTCGGACTACTTCCATATACTCATGCCCATGCAAGCCGACTGAATCCCGGATAGGGAGCGGTAAGCCGGAAAGCATGGCGTTCAAGTCGATAGATACGAGAAATTTCCGCAATCTTGAAGGCGGCGCCGTGGAAACAGGCGCCGCTTCGATTTTCTTGGTGGGAGAAAACGGCCAGGGGAAATCCAACTTCCTCGACGCCATCTATACGTTGTGCTACGGTGTCTCCTTCAGAGGTGCCCAGGATTCCGCTGCCGCTCGCCTGGGTACCGATTCATGGTCGCTATCCGGGGAGTGCTACGGAATTGCCGACGGCTCTGAAACGCTACCCGGCTCGACGCTCAGCATACGCTGGACTCAGGCCGGCAAGGCCATCCGCGAGAACGACAAACCGATCATCGACCGCAAGCGTCTGGTGGAAGCCAATCCAGCGGTCATATTCTGTCATGACGACATGGAATTTGCCCGCGGCGAGCCGGAACGGAGAAGGTTCTTCTTCGATCAGACCGCCGGGCTCGTGTCCGCCGGCTACATAGACCTGCTTCGTTCGTATCGGCGTGTTCTCAAGTCCAGGAACGCGGCGCTCAAGGAGCGCATGCTGGACGTTCTCGATGTCCTGGATTTCCAAATGGCAACCTGGGGCGTCGCATTGCGTGGAGAACGCGCGCGACTGGTAGAGTACTTTGACCGGATATTCGCGCCTCGTTATGAAGCTGTTTCGCTTCTTGGGGAACGGATCGGGGTATCATATCGGCCTTCGTGGAGGATCGAAGAGAATGTCGACGCGGTAACTGCGCGGCTGGGCGCTTCCAGGGATAGGGAATTGACCATGGGTACCAGCCTGAGCGGGCCGCACCGGGACCGCTATCGCTTTGACGACAGTTATGGCGATTTTTCAACCCGGGCGTCGACGGGCCAGCTCAGGCTCCTTGCCCTGACCCTGCGAATCGCCCAGGCGGAGCACTACAGCGCATTGAGCGGTCGCGCTCCCGTCCTGATGCTTGACGACGTCCTCCTGGAACTGGATCCTGACAAGCGTCGGCGTTTCATGGATAACCTACCCCGCGGTGAACAGGCGTTCTTTACTTTCCTGCCCGGAGAGCCGTTCGGGGATTACCGTATGAAGGATACGATTATATACTGGACGGACCATGGGCGATTCACGCATACGTAAGGCCGGTGACCTTCTCGGCGCCATACTGACTCCGGAAGTGGCATCCAAGGCGGGAGACTGGGCGGCCTTCTTCGGATCCTGGCACAAGGCGGCTGGCGACCAGCTATCCGCGCACTCGCGGCCGATAGATGTGCGAAACGGGATAGTCATCGTCGAAGCTGACCATCCCGGCTGGATCCAGCTTCTCCAGATGAAACAGGAATACCTACTTACGGTCATCGCCAGGAACTACCCCACGTTGGATATCCGCGGTATCGCCTTTCGCCTGGCTGAACGGGGCAAGGATCTGACAGGGGGCAATGAGGGCGCCGC
>SPCK01000366.1 GCA_004525355.1 Spirochaetales bacterium | reverse complement strand
CTCCGGGCAAGGCGCAGGCCGCGTTCCGTATGATCATGCCTGGGCTCCATCGGTCAGAAAGCGGAGGACCTTCTCCGGCGTCATGGGAAGGTCATAGAACGGCGGCGCGTCCGGCCGGGCGGCCTTGAGCGCGTCAAGCACCGCGAAGTAGCCGGCGATGCCATACATGAGTGGCGGCTCGCCCACGGCTTTCGAGTTGGCCACCGCCTTCGGGTTGGGCTTGTCGAAGAACTCGACCTGCATGCGTGGCATGAAATGGGCGTCGGGCAGTTTGTACGTAGACAGCGTGTCCGAGATCAGGCGCCCGTCATCGTCGAATTTCAGCTCCTCGAGGGCGGCCCAGCCGAGACCCTGGGCGAAGGCGCCCTCGATCTGTCCCATGTCGACCAGGGGATCGATGGAGTTCGCTATGTCATGCACGATAATCGCGTCGTCGAACCGGTAGCTTCCGCGCAGGACATCCACGGTGGCGCTGACCACGGCGCAGCCGTATACGTGATACAGGAAGGGCGAACCCTTCTCGGTCGTCATGTCGAAATGCAGGCCCGGCGTGGCGTAGAAGCCGTGCGCGGACAGGTCGATGCGCTGGTCGTACGCGGCAGTGACGAGCTCCTCGAAGGACAGACCGGCGTCGATATGGCGACCGCCTTCCAGCCGCCAGACCCTGCCGTCCCGCAATTCCAGCTTCGTGGCGGGAACGACGAGTCGTGCGGCGGCTATCGCATCGAGGCGCTTCCTGATCTCGTCACAGGCTACCTTGGCGGCCATGGCGTTTATGTCGGCCCCGCTGCTGGCCGCGGTAGCCATGGTATTCGCCACCGTGGTGGTACGTGTGCTCTCGATGCGTACCGACTTGATGGAAGCTCCAAGCGACGCGGCCGCGATGAGGGCGATTTTCCTGCCCACGCCCTGGCCCATCTCGATGGCTCCGGTGCTGACGCCGATCGAACCGTCGTTGTAGACGTGCACGAGGGCGCCGCCCTGGTTCATCATGATCTTGGTAAAGCTGATGCCGAAGCACAGCGGATACACCGCCGCGCCGCGTTTCAAGTCGCGGTGCTCGGCGTTGAAGGCTCGTATCCGGGCTCGCAGGCCGACATAATCGGCCTTGGCCAGGCAGCTCTCGAGAGTTTCCTTGGCGCGCGCGTCCTCGACGGGCATGCCGTAGTGGAAGGTATCGCCGTCGGACAACAGGTTCTTCCTCTGGATTTCCACGGGATCCATGTCGAGCGCGCGCGCGGCCTTCTCGATGGCGCATTCGATAACGAACAGGCCCTGCGGGCCGCCGAAGCCGCGAAACGCGGTAAACGGAACCAGGTTGGTGCGGCACATGGTGCCGGTGGCCCGGACGTTGGGTATGTGATAGGCGCCCGCGGCATGGAACAGGGTGCGCGGCAGGATGGCCGGCGAAAGGTCGGTCGCGGCACCGGCGTTCTGGTAGTAGTCCGCCTCGAAGGCCAGGATCATGCCGTCGGCTGACAGCCCGATCTTGAAATCCGACGAATACGGGTGCCGTTTGCCTGTGGCGACCATGTCGTCCCGGCGGTTCAGGTAGATCTTGACCGGCTTGCCGGTGCGGAAAGCTCCCAAGGCAGCCAGCGCGGCCCAGCCCGTTGCCTGGTCCTCCTTGCCACCGAAGGCGCCGCCCAAGCGACGGGTTTCCACCTCGACGAGGTTCATCGGCAGACCCAGTATCCTGGCTACGATATTCTGCACGCCTGACGGGCTCTGCGTTCCCGATACCAGCCGCACGCCGCCCGCGTCGTCGGGCAGGGCGATTGCTCCCTGAGTCTCAAGGTAGACATGTTCCTGCCCGCCGGATTCGACGCGTCCCTCCACGACGACCGCGCAGTCGCCGTATGCGGCAACGGGATCTCCCCTGCGCTGGGTTCGGGGAGAGAGTATGATATCGCCGCGTGCGAAGGCGACGCGCGGGTCGGTTACCACAGGAAGCTCTTCGACGCCCAGGAGACGTACTACTGCCGCGGCTTTGCGAGCCAGCGACCGGTTTGAAGCCAGGACAAAGGCCACGACCTGTCCGCGGTAGTGCCATTCGCCCTCGGCGAGCAGGGGCTCGTCCATGACAGCCGTTCCAAGTTCGTTCTGGCCGGGTATGTCCGCGGCGACCAGTACTCTCACTGACGGATCCATGGACAGCGCGCCGGCGGGATCAATACCCGAAAATCTTCCGTGAGCGCAGGGCGACAATACGATCGCTCCGTGGAGCATATCGGCTGGTTCCGGTGCGTCGTCCAGATATATGGTCCTTCCCGTGACGTTGAGTACGGAATCGGGATTTCTTTTCATGACAGGAGCTCCTCTTCAAGCTTGAGCTCCGGCCAGAGCCGGATGCAATGCGCCCAGGTCAGGCGTTCCATGAGTCGCCGGCGGTATTCGCTCGAGCCGCGCACGTCGTCGATGGGAGAACCTGAATTGGCCGCCAGCCTGCCGGCTTCCCGCGCCAGGTCTGCAGACGGCCGGCTGCCTGTAAGGAGATTTTCGATATCGACCAGGCGCAGCGGCGTGGGTGCTATGCCGCCCGCGGCGTATCGCGCGCTTGCGATCGTTCCGTCCGGCGCCGTGACTACGGCCAGAGCCGTGTTGACGGTGGCGATATCCAGCCGGGCGCGCTTGGCGGCCTTCTCGAAGTTGAATAGGACAGGCTCGCCCGGGATCATGATGCCACGGATGCGCTCGCCGGATTTCAGGTCGATTTTCTTGTATCCCAGAAAGAAACCGGACAGATCCACCAGGCGTTCGCCGCCGGGATCGCCTTCAAGCACGAGCCGTGCGCCGAGCGCCAGAAGCATGGCCGTCATGTCCGCTATGGGAGAGGCATTGGCGATATTGCCCGCCAGCGTTGCGCGCGAGCGTATGGGCGGACTGGCCACATTGGCTGCGAAGCGCTCTATTCCGGGAACGGCGGCCCGTATTGTTGGCGACCCGAAGAAATCGTCGGTTGTTACTGCGGCTCCCATCTCGATGATGACGTTCCCCGATATT
>SPCK01000331.1 GCA_004525355.1 Spirochaetales bacterium | reverse complement strand
CTTGCCGCAATGGGGACACATCATGGACGCCATCGTTTCGACGACTCCGAGCACGGGCGCGTTGACCATGCCGGCCATTCGCACCGCCTTCGAGACGATCATTGAAACCAACGCCTGCGGAGTGGCCGCCACGATGACGCCGCTTATCGGCAACGAGTTGAAGGCGGTGATCTGGACATCGCCGGTGCCCGGGGGGAAGTCGACGATCAGGTAATCCAGCTCGCCCCACGCAGTATCGTTCCAGAATTGCTCGATGGCCTTTGACAGGAGCGGGCCCCGCCATACCACGGGAGAGCTTTCGTCGTTCACGTAAAAATTGATCGAGACGACCTTGATTCCATCATCATTCATGATTGGAACGAGTTTTTGCCCGTCAAAGTCCCCGCGGAACGAGTCGAGGCCGAGGAGCCGGGGTACGCTGGGCCCGGTTATATCGGCGTCGAGGATACCGACCTTGCGTCCGCGGGCCGCGAGGGCTTGCGCGAGGAGAACCGCGACGGTTGACTTGCCCACTCCGCCCTTGCCGCTGGCTACACCAATGACCCGTTTGACGCCGATTCCGCCCGGCTTGTTCACATTTCCAGATTGTTCTGTCTTCTGTTCCATAAAATGTTCCTTTACCGAATTGGTATGCTGAATATCGCCATGGGCTGGGAAATTGTTGCGGTCAGGATATTGGCAAATGCTCATAATGTCAAGGCAGGTATTCGGTACGAATCGAGGACTGCCAGGCCGTTGGGGAAACAGATTCCGAAGGCATGGATGTATGAAGAACACTGCTTCACCAAGTTTACGTTTCTATGTACACTTCCCAAGTGCAGATTTCGCTTCCTCCCGATTCCAGGGCACCGATGGATGGGCAATCCACCGTCCTGGAACAGTTCAACCTTCTCAAGAAATCAGGCGCGCTTGATGACCTTTCGTTCCTTCGAAGGGAAAATCGAGAACTTGATCGCCTGATCACCGACGCTTCAGTTCTCATGTCTCTGACGAGCGTGGACGAGATGCTTGAGTTCGTACTATCGCGCTTGCTCGATCATTTCATCCCACAGTTTCTGGCTTTCATGATTCATCCTCCCCGGGGCGAGCGTCTCCAGCAGTACTGCTATCGCAATCTCAAACTGAGCGACGAGGAAATCCCGACGCGCTATTACAGTCTGCTCAAGAAGCGCTTCGATGAGCATCCATATGCTATCTCCTTTGGTGAGCTCGAATGCACGCTGCCGTCCGATACGTTCGGTGCCGATTTTCGGGAATTCCTGCCCGAATTGCTCTATCCCATGCGGGGTATCGGGGGCCTCTATGGCATCGTCGTTCTGGGGAGCAAGATCCTGGGTGATTCATACACGGAACTCGAGCGGGTGTACTTGGACAGGATGACGCGATTTCTTGCAATAGGCATACAGAATGGCCTTCATCATGAGAGTTCCATTACCGACCCCAAGACCGGGCTTTTCAATCATGACTATTTCGCACGACGCCTCGAGGACGAATTGGCCAGGATCAGTCGACACGGCGGGAAAGCCGGAGTACTCATGCTGGACGTCGATCATTTTAAACGCTTCAACGATACGCATGGCCATTTGGCCGGGGACGAAGCACTGTCGAGCCTGGCGAGTATGCTCAAACACGTGACCCGGTCCGAGGATACCGTGTCGCGATTCGGCGGCGAGGAGTTCTGCGTGCTCGTGATGGAGTGCGACGAGAGGCTGCTCATGGAAATTGCCGAGCGAATTCGCCGGGGAGCTGAAGCAATGACCGTCTCATGGCCCGGTGAATCCCTGACGCTGACTATCAGCATCGGTGCCCGATCGATCCAAGCCGGAGACCATGCGAATGTAAAATCGGTACTCGAAGAAGTCGATCGCGCCCTGTACGCGTCCAAGGCTACCGGAAGAAACCGGAGCACGTTGTTTCGCCCGGGTTTGCTCTGGCGCGCTTCCACGTTGCGTTCCCCTGTGAATTCCTGAGTCTTCTCCGCCCGATGCGGGAGGGTTCTCAAGCTTAGCGATGTGTACTTGATCGCCGTTGTAGTCTATTCTTCATTGACGGTGTCAAGGAAGCGTCGTACCATCCAACGATGGGAACAGAAATCGGCGATCAAAAGAGCGCGATACTCGGAGCGATGGCGAAGTTCCTGGCCTTGGCCGGCATCGTCGCATATATACCGAGCGTCGCTGCCGGTATCTTTGAGGGCTTGTGGGCAATCGTTGCCGTCGATACGATCGCCTATGCACTAACGATCGCCGTCGCCTTTCATCCAGCCTCGTCGTTCTCACTCAAGCTCGTCGTGATGATCGTACTGGCCTTGATCATCGGGATGGTTGTGCTTGTCCAGACCGGTCCATTCGGCGCGGGTTACCTCTGGCTGCTGGCGGCGTCCATCCTGTCCGCGCTGTTTGGCCGGGGCTGGGCTATCGCCTTGGTCAACGGTTTCTCGGGGATTTTCATGGTCGCCTGGTGCGCCGGCATCGCTCTCGGGCTTGTGGACAGCATGGGCGCGTCTCCCTTGAGCGTACTTATCATCGGGTCCAACCTCATACTCATCAGTGTCGGCCTTTCCATCGTGATACGAAGTCTCTTGGTCAAGTTGGCCGCGGCTATCGATGAACATCGATCCGTCAGCGATCGCCTTCTGGTCGAGTTGAAGGACAGCAAGTATATGGCCAGCGAGCTCGACAGAACGCTTGAAGCAAAGGATGACCTGCTTCGCGAGTTGCACCATCGAGTCAGGAACAATCTCCAGGTCGTATTGAGCATCATGAGCATGGCCCGCCTCGATGATCCGGGAGCCTGCGATACGTCCAGGCGACGTGTTCGAGCCCTGGCACTGGCCAACGAGATGACCCTGTCCAGGCGCGACGCGGTGGCGGTCGACGCCGGCGACCTGTTTCGCGCCTTGGCATCGCGGCTGGTGGAAAATAAATATCCCGATCCGCCAAGCGTTTCCGTCGATGTTCGATCCTCGGGAGACCTTGATCCCCAGTCCGCGGGAGTCACCGCCATCGTCGGCTCCGAGTTGTTGGCAGCAATGTTGGGGGTGTCGGCGGGAATCAGTATCATGGTACGACGCAACGGCGATGTCGTCCTGGCCGAGTTCCGCTTTCCAATTACGATAGATGCAGAGTCCGCAGGGCGAATTATATCCGGCTTGCTGGACGATCCGCTTGTACGAGCTGTCGAGACGGAAATCAGCTTAACGATACTGTCCCGAGAAGGCGATCTTGGGCAGGGCATTGCCATG
>SPCK01000064.1 GCA_004525355.1 Spirochaetales bacterium | reverse complement strand
TGTGTATACCGCCACGGTATCCTTGGTCATCAATCCGAAAGCCCGCTTGGCGATTGTTTCGAGGACGGCATCCAACTCGAGGTTTTCAGAGACTTCACGTGAAATATCCAGGAGCACCTTCGTTTGGGCGGCATGATCCAGACCTGAAACGGGAGAATGTTTTTCAGAAGGGTTGTTGGAGCCACGCTTGGCCTCGGCGGCCGGGGAACGGGTTCGGCTTCGAGGTGCGTTCGGCATAAGGCGGATACCTCCCCGAATATCCGGTTTAGCGGTCCCAAACGGGAAATGAGGTGAAGGGATCCCGCCGGGAACAGTAGTTACGGGGCAGGCTACTTCCGATTGGCAGCCTTGATGGATTTCACAGCTTTGGGAGCGTCCGGATTCTGGATGAGCATACGAATGCCGCTCCAGATTTTCTTGCCTTCCTTGATCGGATCAAGCGAATCGGGGTTATCCGTCCATGTCTGAAGTACCAGGAGGCTGGCGCCCGTCAGTGCCATAGCGGCGGCTCCCGTGTCCACCCCAGGGAGAAGCTGGCCCTTTGCCTTCGCTTCTTTCATGCACTCAATGACAGACTGCTTGTCCCGGGCCTTGAGATCGATCAAACGGTCGCGAAACTTTTCGTATTGGCTGAAAATGGGACCTGGTTGAACCAGGAGGTAGCAGAAATCCTCATTCTCCTTGATTGTCGAGAAGATCTTTAAATAGGCGCTTTCGAGGCGGTCAAGACCCATAAGGCCTTCAGTCCGGTAGTACGATTGAAATTCATTGAAAAACAATTCGACTACGTTGAACAGGGATTGGAATACTCCATCGACCCCGTCAAAATGTCTGAAAATGGCTGGTTCGGTAACACCTGCCTTGCCGGCTATATTCTTGAGGGTAGCTGCGCGAGGGCCGCCTTCACGCATGACTTGTGAGGCGGATCGCAATAAGACGGACTTTGCCTTGGAGTATGGCCAGCGATCGCCGAAAATGGTTTCTTCTCTACTCATGAATAGGATGATAGTACCATTCGATTCTTTTGTGAAGCAAAATATTGCGCTCGCGGGATAAATTCCCGCTATCGAATAATAATAATAATACTAACAGAGGTTCTTTTGAATAATCAGGGGGCTATTGATAACTGGTTCAACTGTAAGCTTTTTTAAGAAGTGCGATAAAAAAACCGGCGTCCCATGGACGCCGGTAATCATGTTTTTTGCTCGATTCTCAGATGGCTTCGCCGAGGTAAGCGGCCCGAACTCTCTGGTCAGCCAACAAGGTCTTGCCAGGTCCCGACAAGATAATGCGGCCGGTCTCCAGAACATAACCAAAATCGGCTACCTCGAGGGCTGCCTTGGCGTTCTGTTCAACCAGTAGTACCGTGGTGCCTGCCTTGTTGATCTCCCTTACGATATCGAAGATCATCTTGACTATCAAAGGAGCGAGACCCAGGGAAGGTTCGTCCATCATGAGGATCTTGGGCTTGGACATAAGGGCGCGAGCCACCGCGAGCATCTGTTGCTCGCCTCCCGAGAGTGTCCCGGCTTTCTGCTTCATACGTTCCTTGAGCCGTGGGAAGAGAACGAATACTCGCTCTCGATCCGACGCGACGCCCACCTTGTCGTTCCTGCTATAAGCGCCAAGTGCAAGGTTCTCGTCGACGGTCAGGTTGGGAAATACCCTACGGCCTTCGGGCGAAAGGACCACGCCCGTACGGACGATGTCCTTTGTCAGCTTGCCGGTCAGTAGCTCTCCGTTCCAGTGAATCGTACCCGATGTAGTCTTGACCAGGTTGACGATGGCCTTGAGGGTCGTGCTCTTGCCGGCGCCGTTGGCTCCGATCAATGTGACGATCTTTCCGTCAGGCACTTCAAAATCTATGCCCTGCAGGGCGTGGATGCCGCCGTAATGGACGGACAAATTCTGAACCGATAACATTACTCCACCCCCAGGTACGCTTCAATCACTTTTTGGTCCTTTTGGATTACCTCTGGAGTGCCACGGGCTATGGTAACGCCGTAATCGAGCACGTACATGCGTTCGCAAACTCCCATGACCACCTGCATGTGGTGTTCTATCAAGAGGATTGTCAGATCGTACTCATCCCTGATCTTTACGATGAAGTCCATCAACTCAATCGATTCCTGGGGGTTCATGCCGGCTGCCGGTTCGTCAAGTAACAGGAGGGATGGTTTGGTGGCGAGCGCACGCACGATTTCCAGGCGGCGTTGCTTGCCGTAGGGCAGGGCGATGGCCGACTCTTCCGCCTGATCAGCCAAATTGACTGACTCGAGCAGGCTCATGGCAAATTCCCTGGACTTCTTTTCCTTTCGCAGGTAACCGGGCAAGTGTAGGGTGGCTTGGAACACGTTAGTGCCCATCCTGAGGTACCCGGCGACGAGTACGTTCTCGAGAACGTTCATCTCCTTGAAGAGACGGATGTTCTGGAACGTGCGAGCGATACCTCGTTCGGTTATCTTATGGGATTTCTCGCCGGTGATGTCCTTGCCCTTGAAATATATCCGACCTTCGCTCGGAGCATAGACACCGGTGATCATGTTGAACGCGGTCGTCTTGCCGGCTCCATTGGGCCCGATGAGCCCGATGATCTCGTTCTTGTCGATCTCGATGTTGAGATCGGCAACGGCGGTCAACCCGCCGAAACGCATGGATACGCCGTCGGTGCGCAGCATCAGCGGCCTCCCTTCTTGCCGTTCTTCCTTGAGAAGATCGACGTGCCCAAGGCGCGGAACGACTTGCCTGAGAACATGTCCCAGGAAAACTCCACCGATCCCATGAGCCCTTTCTGGCGGTAAATTACGACAAACATCAGCATGATCGAGAATACCACCATACGAAGCCCGGGCAGCCCGCTGGTCTTGATGAACAGGAAATCCATGGGCATGTCGAGGAAGCGCAGGATCTCCATGAGCATGGTCACGATGATCGCGCCGAGCACTGACCCGGTTATCGAGCCGTTGCCACCGAGCACAACGATCAGGATGATATTGAACGTCAACAGGAACGTGAACATTTTCGGATCGATCGTGGTGATCATGTGACCCAATAAGGCGCCTCCGACACCGGCCATGAAACTTGACATGACGAATGTGGTCAGCTTCACTTTGAAAACGTTGACTCCCATGGCTTCGGCGGCGATCTCGTCATCGCGAACGGCTTTTATCGTACGGCCGTAACTCGATCGTAATAGCATCACCATGAAGAGAGCTGCCAGGGCGGCGGCTCCCCATACGACCCAAGTCGTCGAGTATTTTGGAATGCCCTTGAGGCCCTGAGCGCCGTTTGTAAGGGTCTGCGCATTCGTGATGAGCACGCGGATGATCTCGGCAAGGCCGAGCGTGGCGATGGCCAGATAATCGTCCCGAAGCCTGAGTACCGGGGCCCCGATCAGGAAGGCCACCAGCGCAGCGAAGGCTCCAGCGGCAATGAGGGCGAATACGAATGGGATTTGTATGTCTTTCATCCAGGGGACGATGGGAGCCAGAAAGAAATTCATTTCTTTCTGGTAAGGCGTCATGGTCAGCAGGGCGCTTACATAGGCTCCAATCGCCATGAATCCCGCGTGTCCCAAAGAGAAAAGCCCTGTAAAGCCGTTGAGCAGGTTCAGGGATAGCGCAAGGATGATGTAGATTGCCGACAGGTTAAGGATGCGCAGTTCAAATGGACCGAGAAATGTGTTGGCCAAGGCTAGCGCACCGCCCAGGAAAGCGATTCCGATCAGGTTCTTGTACATTTTCTTCATCGCTTACACCTTTACCGTTTGGGACTTGCCCAGAAGACCGGTGGGTTTCACCAAAAGCACCACGATAAGGAGCACAAAAGCGAAGGCGTCACGATATCCTGTAAGGGCGGGAAGGAAGGCGACGATGAGTATCTCAATGATACCCAGGAGGAAGCCACCGAGAACCGCGCCGCCGATATTGCCGATACCGCCGATAACGGCCGCGATAAAGCATTTGAGGCCGGGCATGATGCCCATAAGCGGGTTCAACTGGGGATATTTCATTGTCCACATGATTCCGCCGAGTCCGGCCAGAAGGGAGCCGACACCAAATGTGAAGGCGACAATCTTGTTGACGTCGACGGCCATGAGGCGGGCGGCGTCTACGTCGGTTGACACGGCGCGCATGGCCAAGCCTGTTTTGGTGTGGTTAACTATCAAGGTAAGGGCGATCAAACTGCCGATGGTTATTACCGGAATAAAAAGGCTTACCGAAAGCATCGAGACGGGGCCGAATCGTACGACCGTATCGAACAGGGGGATGCTCGGAAAGCTCTTGGGCCTGCCGCCGAAGATCACGATTCCGAGGTTCTCGATAAGGAAGGATGCGCCGATGGCGCTAATCATCACCGACAAACGCGGCGAATCCCTGAGCGGACGGTACGCCACCCGTTCCAGGGCTATACCGAACAGGGCCGTCAGGCTCAGGGCAACTATGAATCCAATCCACCAGGGCATGAGAAGGGCGGTGATCGCATAGAATGCGAAGTAGGCGCCCAACATAAAAACATCGCCATGCGCAAAGTTGATCAGCCTCAGGATGCCGTACACCATCGTATATCCAATGGCGATGAGTGCATAGAGACTGCCCAAACTGAGCGCATTGACGAGCTGCTGGAAAAATGTTGGCAAATCCATGGGCTCATATCCTTGATGTCGGCATGATAGACCGACGGTATTGGCCACGCCTTGGAGCGCGGCGCAGGTTTGGTATTACGGGCCGCGCGGACCCAAGACCGTTATTTCGAGCCGACCGACGTTCCAGGCGATACGAGTCGACCGCAATGAAAACGCTCGCGGCCGTCGGCAAAGCCTGAACCCGGTCGCGAGCGGAATGAGGCCCCGGGGTGGGGCCTCCGTTCAAAGTTGCGACGTTTACGGATTGACCGTGGTCTTGTAGATGAACTTGCCGCCCACGACTTGCTTGATGACCGCACTCTTGATCGGGTCGCCATTGGCGTCAAAAGTAATGTACCCAGCGGCACCCGCAAAATTCTTGGTCGCGGCGATGGCATCGCGGATCTTTATGGGATCAAGGCTGCCTGCACGCTGGATAGCGTCGATAGCCAGTATATAACCATCAAAGCCGAGTACAGCGGTGCCTGAGGGGAGTTTTCCATACTTTTTCTGGTACTCTGCTACGAAAACCTTGGACATCGGGGTAATGGGGGCGTCATTGTCGAAGAAAGCCGACATGACGGCGCCTTCCACGGCTTCCTTGCCAACGTTGATGAATTCGGCGATTTCCCAGGTGTCACCACCCAAGAAGGGGACTGTGATGCCCAGTTCGCGAGCCTGCTTGATGACCAGAGCGCTTTCGGTGTAGTTACCGGGGGCGAAAATCACGTCTGGCTTGAGGGACTTGATCTGGGTAAGCTGTGCCGAGAAGTCCTGGTCGCCGGTGTTGTAGTTCAATTCGGCGAGGATGGAGTTCTGGTTACCAGTAAGAGCCTTGAAGCTGTCGGTGAAGAACTTCGCCAGGCCGACTGAGTAATCGTTGGAAACCTCGCGGACGATTACCGCAGTGCGGGCCTTGACCTCTTTGTACGCGTAGTTGGCCATCACGGTTCCCTGGAAGGGATCGATGAAGCATACGCGGAAATAGAAATCGTTGTCCCTGGTGACCAGGGGATTGGTGCACGAGAGGCCTATGGCAGGAACCTTGGCGTCCTTGAAGATGGGACCGGCGGCCATGGACAGGCCTGATCCCCAGGATCCGAGAACGATGTTTACCTTGTCGCTGTCCACGAGGCGCTGGCCGGCGTTGGCGGCTTCGACCTTATCGGACTTGTTGTCGGTGATCACTAGCTCTATCTTGTATTCCTTACCGCCCATGGTAACTGTGGGGTACAGGCTCTGGGCCAAGCGGATGCCGTCCAGTTCTTCAGCACCACCAGCGGCATTGGCACCGGTCAATGGCTCGAAAACACCGAATTTCACTATGTCAGCTGCGGCTTTGGCTTCGCCCTTTGCGCAACCAAAGACCAGGAAGAGTGCGGCCAGTACCGCGACAATGCTTAGAATCCTTCTCATGTACAGTGCCTCCTTTATGGCAAAACCGCTTTTTAGAAAAAAAAGCAGATAGGCTGATGGTAGAGAAGGATTTGAACCTTGTCAAACGTTTTTATTGAAAGATACATTGTTTTATACTAATAAATTAGTACTATTGTAATTTACAACAGCATTTATAGTTTTTTCGGCTTCAGTGTTGCGTCCTGCTTCCCATTTATCAAAGGGGGGGGCGCTGGTAATGCGGTTTACCCGTTTTCAGCAGTTATAGTGACCTGAATGGAAAGGAGAATCTCGTGAATTCAGAAAATGATTCATCCGTCTGCTTCATTGAGCCTACGCCGGAACTCAAGGCGAGTCTTAGCCCGGAACAATGGGCTGTTCTCGTGGAAGCAGGCACGGAACCTCCATTCAAGAATCCGTACTGGGAAAATCATGAAGCGGGTATCTATGTCGACGTCGTCAATGGTACTCCGTTGTTCGCCAGCCTGGCCAAATTCGATTCAGGAACCGGGTGGCCCAGTTTCTGGGCGCCGATAGACCGTTCAGAAATCGTTTTTGTGGAAGATCGATCCTTCGGTATGCGCCGTACGGAAGTGCGGGCAAAAAAATCGGGCGGCCATCTAGGCCACGTTTTCGATGACGGCCCTGTGCCAAGCGGACTCAGGTATTGCATCAATTCGGCCTCATTGAGATTCATTCCCCTCAGGGAACTGGAGCAAGCGGGTTATCGGGAGCTTGAGGGCCTTTTCGAATAGTGCGCGCAACCAGTGGTGATCGATGGACGCGCCCATCCTCGCCCTGACTCACGGTGCGCAGTATCATGCATGTTGACAATTTTTTCACCTCCATATATTCTGATGTTGTGTTTCAAATTTCGCAGTATCATTTTGTTTATAGAAATGGACGACAATGAGCGGGTCGGCATTGAAAGCATTTGATCTATTATTCCATCTTTCCCACTCGGGAAGTTCGTCGTTGGCTAAATTGTCACGCGATACGGGCTGGGACAAGGCCACTGCTCTGCGTTACCTGACAGCTATGGAAAAGCGAGGCGTCGTAGAGAGACGCGAAGGCGAGTGGACCCTCGGCCTGGCGCTGGTGGAACTTGCCAGCCGCGTCCCGGTAACGGAGAATGTGGCCAGCCGGGCCAAACCAATACTGAACGAGCTGGCTCGCGGAACGGGCGAGACAGCCAATCTATCCGCATATGCAGGTAACGACTGCATGTATGTTGCCAAGGCCGATGGCGGCCATTCACTTCGATTGCGCTCCAGCCCCGGCGACCGCCTGCCCCTGTACTGTACGGCAGCCGGGAAATGTATCCTTTCTCGGTTACCCGTGGTCATCCGTACCCAATATATAGCGGAAGCGAAACTAAATCCCATAGCTCCCAGGACCATTACTGATCCCGTCAGATTGACTGAAGAAATAGAACTAACCATCAAGCGCGGATGGGCGATAGACGACGAGGAGCTCGAGTCCGGCCTCGTTTGCTACGGGATGCCACTGGATCTGCCGCGCTTCGGCTTCAACGGTGCAGTCAGTGTATCCGGGCCGTCCGGACGCATGCGCCAGATACAGGACGAGATCCTGGCAGCAATCCATTGGGCTATCGATGCCCTTATGGCGGACCTGGGCAGCTCGCCGGAGGATGAGGATACTCCCCTGTTCGGCCCCGCCCGCGGAGGCTTCAAGAGTACCGACTGGCATCGCCCCGGCTCTGAAGTATATGAATGATCGAGTGTGCTGGTAGTTTCATTTGAAGGATGAGGGGCGGTGCCTGCCACGGCTGGTTGTAGCTGGGCATAGGTGTGTGACCTGTTTGCGATGCGTTTTGCATTGTACCGCCGATGCTCTTTCCGTTGACGGCGACACCGTAGCCGTGGATCGCGGCCGGTGCGTTTCCTGCGGTACCTGCATTCCAATATGTCGCACGGATGCCCTCTCATTGATACGATGACCATGCAAACGGAATCCCTTCCGGTGGTACCACGATAGGTTCCTGATAGATAGCGCCTCGGATCAGGGACAATGATTGTCTCGTAAGAAAAAGCCGCCCGGCAGTCTACCGGACGGCTTTTGTGTTTCCAGGTCCAGCTGTCGGTCGTGGCGGCAGTGGAATTCCCCGTGGGGCCTGGTGAGCTGCGCTTCTAGAAAGCTGGTTCCACGGCGTGTTCGCGGGCCGGTTGTTCTTCAGGCGCTTGGCTGGAATCCCCCTCTTCATTTTTCTTGAAAACCGGCTTGAATTCGACATGCTCGGCCACGATCTTGATCTTGGACAGATTCTTGCCAACGTTATCGGTCCAACGGTCCTGCTTGAGCCTCCCGACGACGCGTACGCCCCGACCTTTCTTGAGTACGTCGCTGCAGGTTTGGGCGAGCTTTGACCAGGTCTCAATATCGAAGAAGGATACCTCGTTCTCGGTTTGCTCGTTTTGTCGGAAATAGCGATTCGACGCAAGCGCGAATGAGCATACTTGATGTCCATTCGGAGTCGATTTGATCAGGGGATCCCTAACAAGATTGCCTTCGATGATGATTGAGTTCAGATTACTGAGCATTGATTTCCTCCACGGGCCTTGCATGGCCCGGCGATAGATGCGGCACGAAAACGGTGTCGCGGCGCGTTACCCGGCCGGGGACGCTTTGACCAGACTACGGCGATAGGGGAATCGACACTTGCGATACATCGCGTAACCGAACGCAGATTTCCTTGGCCAAGGTTCAGGCTTTTTTTAACAGGCTTGACGGTTGAGAAAGTTCATGTCTGAGACCCACAGGCCCCGGCGGGATTCGTGCAGAAAGCCTGGGAGCATGGCCGTTTCCGCGATCCGTACATGCGCGAGAATCTACAGGACTACGGCATCATGATCGACACGCTGGCGTGCAC
>SPCK01000367.1 GCA_004525355.1 Spirochaetales bacterium | reverse complement strand
CGCATACGACGATGTTGGCGCCCGCCTGTTCGGATCAGAACAGGTCGTCCTGCTCTGGAGCGGCTCGCTGTCAGCGCCGGCGATCGCCGCCCATCCTGGAACCGTCACCACCGATGGTCCCGTGCTCTTCAAGCTCGAGGGTCTCTCGGCTCCGGGTGCGTCGCCGTGGGTTCAATGGATCGTGGACGGAACCGTACAGGCGGAAGGACCAGTCTTCGAGCGTTTCGATCGCTATATTTGGAAGTCTTCCGGCAAGCCCGACGTAGTTTCCGTTGCCGTTCGAGTCTATCCGTTTAAACCGCCTCCGGGTTTCTACCCCACGCCACTGTTCAAGACGAGCCTGGACATACCGGTGGCATCTTCCAATAACAGCGCGCCAGCCTGGGATTCGGCCGTGAATTATCGCGGACGCTTCAGTTTTACGGAATCCCTGGCAAAGGTGGATCGATCTGCCGTACCCCTGACGATTCGCGTCCGGGGCTCTCCGTATCCGGAATCTTCCGGGCTCGGTTTCGGGTACGTTTTTGGAGCCGGATCGGGGCTGGAGCTTGAAGGCGGCCTCCTGCCCATTGCAAACGGCGAGCTCGGCAGCTGTTCCCTTGCCTTCAGCATTGGCGCATTGCCTGGCGACAGGCTGGACCGAGCGTCCGGCCTGATGTACGCGTTTCTGGATACGGATGGAACCGAACGGATGGCTTTCGGCCTCCGGGAGGGTATTCCGTTCCTTCGAATCGATGGGAGTGATCTTATTGCGGATCGGGCGGTAGGGCCGGCCGGGGCGACGGTAGTTGCGTATATTCGGTCGGAACGGGAAACACGCTCGGTCACTTTCTACGTGGGCGGGGCAAACGCCGGTTCGGGCGTCATGAAGCGCTCTCCCTCGACCTGGAATTCGGATGGCTTGTCCGTCATCGCGGGAACCGGTGGTCTAGCAGCGATCTACCTCGGCATGGCGACCATCGATGGCCCATATCCCGCCTATCTCGCGGAAATCGCAGCGGAATACGGTTCCGCCTTGCTGGTTGCGACCGGTTTCGAGGGCGGGCGCTCATGGCAACGATTTGCCGCGTCGGGAATGGTTTCCAGTTCGGGGGACACGCTCGTGCTGGGCCGGGGCGCCACTATATCGGTGAACGGTATCCCGCAGGATCACGGGGCGTTCGAATTATCCTGGTTGTGCCGGGGATCGTCCTGGGCGTTGTCGCTGGCGTTGGAAAACGGTTCCGAAATAACCATCGAGGCGGACGGAGCGGTTTGGGCAGGAGAAGAGCTCGTCGGTACCCTTGCGTTCGTAGATCCCGCGAATCCCGTATTGACCGTAAAGTCCGGTGGAACGGAACTTGTCACCGGCGACCTTTCGATTCGTCTGCCAGTCGCGCTCGCGCCCGGTGCCGGATTGATCATTCGACAGCAGGGACCGGATTCCTTGGTCCTCGATTCTATCAGGATGCTCCGGGCCGATTTGGGCATACGAACCGCAATCATCATGTCAGCAGGTGAATGACTTCCAGATAACGTACGATCAGGCTTGAATTATACGCCGTGCCAGCTTAAATTCAGACAGGGTTTGTTTTTGCAATCGCATCGCGCTATAGTTGCACTCCGTAATGACAGGAAGGTTATTGATGAAAAGAATTATACCAGCCCTCGTAGCAGTTGCTGTTCTGCTGGCCTCGTGCGTCAGCCAGCCGGCTCCTGCATCTTCAGCTCCCGCTGCAAGTTCGGGGCAGGCTGCGACCGACACCAATCAGGCATATAAGGACCGTGCGGCTGCCTTGGTCCAGGGTACCTCGGGGACGAGTACCGCCGCCGGTGCAACCGCTTCGTCGTCAGGATCAACGGTGACCGCGACCGGTACGACCGACGTCGTAGATGTTCCCCCTCCTCCTCCCGGCGTTCTTACACCCGAGGAAGAAGCCTACCTGACCAACTACCTGGCAAGGCTGCAGTATATGGTGTATTTCGACGAGGGCGCAGGCCTTGACATCAAACTGGCCAAGACCGCGGTGAACCAAGCCAATCGTTTCCTGATAGAGAAACTTGGCCTGAACGTTGTGGATTTTGACCAGATAGAGAAGAACAAGAAAGATCAGCTGACTGCGTATCAGGCTGAAACCGGAGGTTCCATCGACCTGATGCAATACCTGGCCCAGAAGTACAACGCCGATGTCTATGTAGAGATCGCTTTCTCCGCATCGAACTCCATGGCCAACGGCAAGTATTATGCGACCGCCCAAGGTTCCATGAAGCTGTACGACACGTCGACGGCGCAGCTGTTGGGTTCGGTGGCTTTCCAGAGCCCGCAGGTAATGAGTACCGTATCCATGGACGCTGTCGTATCCAACGCGATATCGGCCTCGGTATGGAACGCCATGCCCAAGATGACGGAGCAATCCAAGTCCCTCGTCAAGGGCTCGCTGTCTCGCGGTGTCCGCTACGAGGTCATCATCCAGAATACTCCCGATTCCAGGGCCATAAGTACATTGCGGCGCGCTCTTGCCCGTAACGTTCGCGAGGTTGAACAGGTTTCCTATTCGGCATCCGAGACGAAAATCTATGTCTATACCTTCAAGAGCGCCGACAAGGTCGAGGATGCCCTGTACGACGCGGCGGAAAGGGCTGGAATGTCGGACATCTATCTGGTGTTCAGCAGGGGCAAGGCCTTCACGTTCAACAGTGGTTTGTAAAGCCGTCACTCGCGCGGAATTGACCCGCGCGATCGACATAGAGGATTCATGGTCGTGCCCGATGGGTTGCGGCCGAAAAAACAGTACGTCCTTTCAAGGAGGATAGTGTGAAGAAGTTTATTGGAGTTCTATTGGTAGCGTCGGTCATTTTCGCCTTCGCCTCGTGCGTGAGCGAAGCCCCGCCCAAGGACAAAGAACCTGCCATGGATATGACGGTTGCTTATCCGCCGAAGATCCTGGAGCACCGCGGCACCGCGTGGGGAGCCAATCCTCCACAGTGGCTGATGGAGTCGCTCAAAGGCTACAAGTATGT
>SPCK01000392.1 GCA_004525355.1 Spirochaetales bacterium | reverse complement strand
CCGTCGCTTCCGTTACCGGATTTTCGTCGGCGGCGCCGCCGTTTCGCCGAGCGGGATGTTCCCTCGCCGGGTGCCGCCGTGTCGTCCAACGGTTGGCGTTCCTCCCTGGAAGCGCGCATCGCAGGCGCGGAAACAAAATTCTTCATGGCGGTTTTCGCGGCGGCGGGAATATCCATCCTGGCCAGTGTTTCGGCATGTTTGACTGCGGCAGGTTTTCTCCTGCCGCGTTTTCTGGGTTTCTTGACCTTGGGCAGGGCTTCAGGAGCCACGAAGATGGCCTCGACCGCGGCCTCGACCTCTACCCTGGGCATGGTGAGCGGAGAGAGAAATTCGCGCGCTGCAGCCAATGCCTCATAATATGCGGCCTGTACGTCGAGAGCCTGCGCCATCGAGGCTTTTTCCACGGGAAGCTTGATGACGTACGCCAGGAGACGTCGCAGGGACTTGTCGCCCGTTTCCGTTACCGACTCATCCAGTTCAGAGAGATATCGCCTGAGCGCAACGGCATCATTTCCCCCCGACGCCAGAACCCTTGCGATTCCCGGCAATATGGCATCCAACAATCGGTAACGAGCCAAGGTTTCGATGATGGGCAAGGCCTTGGCGGAACTGAAAATCTTGACCGCTTCTTCACCGAGTCGACTGATGGAGGCGCTCTTCAGTTCCGGCGCGTGTCGTCGTATTGCCATGCGCGTGGTCAGTGGAATCGTGAATCCCGTCGCCACGGCGTACTTGACGGCGCGGAGCATCCGAACCGGATCCTCGGTAAAAATGGTCTTGAGCGGAATTACGGGTACCACGCGCATGGCGCGTATATCGCGAAGGCCGTTGACGTAATCGACAAGGGTTCCCTCGATGGGATCGAAATACAGCGCGTTCATGCTGAAATCGCGGCGGAGCGCGTCCTCGTCGATGGTTCCATAGGTATTGCCGATGGTTCCGTTGGTAATGGATCGAAAGGTCGATACCTCGAATATCCGGGGACCGGCATAAACGTGGACCAAGCGGAATCGCTTGCCGATTATCCTGCTGCGGTAGAACAGGCGCTTGATGCGGGCGGGTTCGGCGTCTGTGACGATGTCGTAGTCCTTGGGTATGCGGCCAAGCAGGAGATCCCTCACGGCTCCGCCGACGATATACGTGGCGTGACCGTTTTGCCTGAGTCGCTCGACTATCCGCACAGCATCATGATCGACAGTGCGTTGCGCGATGCCGTGTTCTTTTTGTGTGTATACGATGGCCTTCTTGACCGGCTTACCGTCGGGGCCCGTGTGATAGCGTATGAGCAACGTATCCCCTGAAATTGCATGGATGGGCGACGGCATCTCTAGATTCCAGACAAACCGTCGGATTCCCCTTCGCACCGGCTCGCCATTGATGCGGCCTGATGGCACCGCGCCAAACGTGTCGTCTTGATAGACGAACCATTACTGACGAATCCGGTTTCAATGGAAAATACCATTGGAATCACTATACTATACCCCCGTTTCGGGGGGACAGGTCAAGTGATGACGTCGAGGAGGAATCGGGTTCGATTCAGCCCGACCTGCCCTCTAGCCAAGCCAGGAGGTCTGCCGTCACATCACCGCGATTGATCTCGTTCAGGGTTTCATGCCTGGCTCCCTCGTACAGCCTGACGGTCAGGTCACGGATTCCCAGGGATCGGTATTTCTCGTGCAGCGCCATCATCCCGCCGCTGGATCCTCCGAGAGGATCGTCGCTGCCGGTGAATAGCAGGACGGGAAGATCCTTCGGGATCGCGGCCTGGGCGGGACCGCTATTGATCCAATCGAGGCCGCGCAGGATGTCGCGAAAATACTCCCAGGTGCAGACGAAACCGCACAGCGGATCAGATATATACGCGTCGACCTCGGCTGGGTCGCGTGACAGCCAATCGAAAGGGGTACGGCTCGGCTCAAATGGTTTGTTGAATTCACCGAAGCTCATCTTGTCCGCCAGGGGGGCTTTTGTTCTCCAGCCTTTGATTGCGCCTCCAATTGCGACGATGACCTTGCCGATGGCCGCCGCGGGAGCGACAATGCCTGTCGTTGCGGAGAGAACGCACCCTGCCAACCGGTCCGCGTACAGCGATATAAAGCCCTGGGAGAGCAGCGAGCCCCACGAATGGCCCAGCAGGAATAGCTTGGCGCCCGGGCGCTCGGTCCGGATCCTGTCAGCGAGGCCTCGCAGGTCTTCCACAACCCTTCTGAACCCGTCCTGTTCGGCCAGCCACCCGATTTCGTTTTCAGCGGCCGTTTTCCCGTGCCCACGATGATCGGGAGCCCATACCTCGAACCCAACCGCAGTTGCTGCTGCAGCGAAGCGAGCGTAGCGCCCTGCGTGTTCTGCCATCCCATGCGCCACGAGGATGCAGGCCGAAGGTTCTCCATCGGGCGACCAGCGATAGACATGAATGCTTTTGCCGTCATCGGCGATATGGGAGATTTCCCTGGTTTTCATGCGGCGATTATACACTGCGGCCAACACTTGGGAAGCCAAAAGTTGCGGTAATTTATCTCGGCGGGAAAATCGTAACGAAGCAAGTAGTATTCTGCTCAAGTTTCAGGCACAGCGTGCCGACACTGGTGTTGGAGTGTTATGCGGTTCTGCGAAGCTGACCCTGGTGTCCGCAAGCGCGAATCCACCTCACTCTACGATATTCGGCGCCTGAAGTGAGTCTCTTGAGCGTTTTCCGGTATGGAAGCGCGAGACCGCGGCCACGAGGAAAGGAGCGCCTCGAAGCATTGCAGGCATACCGAGTTGT
>SPCK01000169.1 GCA_004525355.1 Spirochaetales bacterium | reverse complement strand
TTTGGTGGGCTCAGATATATCCACGGTTTCAAAGCATTTGACTGTTCTCAAGAATGCCGGGGTCGTGATGGATGAATGTCGCGGCCGAAGCGTGTATTACAGCCTGTATTGTGAATGTATCCCTAAATTCCTTACATGCGTAGATGAGCTGATCCAGTATAGGGCAGGCGAAACAACCAATATTTGTCAATTCCGAGCTTTCAAGGCTCCTGCGTTCATACATGTAACGAGACCTCAGACGGGTGCAGCCCAGCGCAAACCTTGACGCTTGCACAATTCGCAGGACCGCCCGCTCGCGGGCAATGACACCGGGCTCGTTTCGGCCACGGCCAGGACCGCCCGCTCGTCGTTCCAGCGATAGGTCTGGGGCATCAAACCGTCATCCGCGGCTATGACTGGGATGGCCAGATCCAGACCCCATGCTCCAGTGGACCTGCCATCTTGCAGTGATCTACGTACCCGGGCCTCCCGAGATACTCGCATCAGGCTTCTTCGCCGGGAGCCGCCTTGACCGTGACGCCGTCATGGATGGGACGGGATCTGCCTCCGACAGCCAGCTTGCGTTCTTCTGCGCGTCTCGCCGCGGCCATGAGGCTGGCTGATTTCTCGAGTCCCCATTCTATTGTCGCGGCGATAAGAGCGGGATCCTCATGCGCCAGGGCAGCCATGTCGACCTGTACTTCGCCGTTCCTGACGATGCCGACAAGCGGTGCCGCGGCCCTCCTGAGCGCCGAAGCGAGCAACTCCGTGGATGCCGTGGACGAGAGGGCCAAGGCAATGGAAGGGAAGGCCTCGTCGGGACCCATGCCTCCCCCGGAAGCCGCCTCCGAGTCTACGACTCGCGCAGATCCGTCGGGTAGCTTGGATCGTATCTTCCTGGCGAGTTTCTTCAGGTCGTCGATGCTTCGCTCCCGAGCCGATCCGGCAGGACCCGGTTCCCCGTTGAGCCGTGCCACAAGGGCGCGTTCGAGCAGGGAATAAATCGTCTTGCCCGGACGGAACGCACGGTACAGGGGATGCTCGCGGAGGATTGCTACAAGATCGGCCCGGCCCGCGATGATGCCGGCCTGGGGGCCTCCCAAGAGCTTGTCCCCCGAGAAGCACACCAGCGCGCAGCCGGCTTTCAGGTATGCGGCCGCCGGCGTCTCTCCGGGTATCTCCTCATCGATGCAACCTGAACCCTGATCCACGATCACCGGCAGGCCAGGGGGAAGGGCCTTGACGAGTTCCGCCTGGGAGGGCCGGCGGGTGAAGCCCCTGAGCGCGAATATGGAGGTATGCACGACCAGCACGCAGGCCGTTTCCGCGTTCACAGCATCGGCGTAGTCGGATGCATCCACGATATTCGTGGTGCCAACCTCGACGATTCGGGCACCGGCCAGTTCAAGAATCTCAGGTATCCTGAATCCCCCGCCTATCTGCACCTGCTCGCCTCTGGCCACGATTACTTCCTTGCCCCTGGCCAGGGCCGAGAGGGCCAATAACACGGCAGCCGCGTTGTTGTTCGTTATCAGGGTATCCTCGGCTCCGACGAGCAGGGCGGCCAGTTCGGGGGTCAATCCGCCGTGGCCGCCTCGCTTGCCATTCTCCAAGTCCAGCTCGACCGGCGCGTATGAGCTATTGGCCTCCCTGGCTTCATCCCAGAAATCCGTCCGGATGGGCGAGCGCCCCAGGTTGGTATGCAGTACGATACCCGTACCATTGAGCACTTTCCTGAAGCGCCTGCGGTTTATCCGCTCCAGGGTGCGCAGGGCGAGGAGCCGGCACGCCTCAGGATCAGGAAGATAGGCTGGATCGGCGAGAGCGCGCCTGCGAATTGCCGCCAGAACGGAGGCGATCGCCTTGGTCGTCATCGGGCGGGACAGGAGCGGGATGAATAGCGACAGCTCGGAATCGGACAGGAGCTGTTCGATCTGGGGAATGCCTGAAAGTCGCTCGTTTGTTTCCATCATAGGCGAAAGAGGCAGGAATCGAACCTACCGCCGCGACATTCGCAGCCAACGGTTTTTCAAGACCGCGGGAGCCACCGGACCCCATCAGCTTCCATGACAGGCGGAGAACGCCGCCAACCGGTATCAATACTATGGCCGCGGTCAATGCTCGTCAAGGCGGGCATTGATGCTTCATCGGAGGCAGGTCTACCAACGTATCAGCAGGTACACGCTCGAGATGATCAGCGAGATGATCATGAAGATGCTGCCGTACTTGAAGAACTGCATGAATGAAATCGGGTGACCGTTCTTCGCGGATATTCCCGCGGAAATAACGTTCGCGGATGCGCCGATCAAGGTGCCGTTTCCGCCGAGGCACGCGCCCAGGGAGAGAGCCCACCACAAAGGTTCCACGGCGGAGGCGCCCAGGCTCTGGCTCATGTCCTTGATCAGGGGGATCATGGTAGCCACGAACGGGATGTTGTCCACGAACGCGGACAGTATTCCGGATCCCCAGAGTATCGCGAAGGTGGTGACCCGAAGGTGCCCCGACGTCGCTGAGAGGAGTGACTTGGAAAGCAGGCCCATGACGCCGATGTCCACAAGCGCCCCGACGATCATGAACAGGCCCAGGAAGAAGAGCACCGTGGTCCACTCTATCTCGGCGAAGATCGTCTCGACTTCCTTGTAGCCCGATATGATCAGGAGGAGGGCGGCGCCGGAGAGTGCGACGGTCGCCGGTTCCAGTCCAAGTGCGCCATGGAGCAGGAAGGCCACGATGACCAGGCCGAGCACCAGGAGACTCTTCCAAAGCAGGACCTTGTCGGTGATAGCCTTGCTCTCGTCGAAGTCCATGATGCGCGCCTTGCGCTCGTTGGATACTTTGAGCTTCTTACGGAACACCAGGGTAATGAATCCCGAGAATGCTATCAGGATAACGATGACTACCGGGGACAGGTTCAGGAGAAAGTCCATGAAGCTGAAGCCCGACGCGCTTCCTATCATGATGTTGGGTGGATCGCCGATCAGCGTTGCGGTGCCGCCGATGTTGGAGGCGATGGCAAGGGCGATTACGAAGGGCGTGGGATTGACGCCGAGTTCCACCGCGATGAGGAAGGTGATCGGCACGATGATGAGCACCGTCGTCACGTTGTCAAGGAAGGCCGACGTTATGGCCGTGACCAGCGAAAGGAGTATCATGATTGCCATCGGCTCGCCTCGGGCCAGCTTGGCAACCTTGATGGCCAGGTACTGGAACAGCCCCGTGCGCTTGGTTATGCCGGTGATCACCATCATGCCGATGAGCAGGAAAATTACCCCCCAGTCGACGTAGGAGAATGCTTTAGTCTGGCTGACGATGCCGAAAATGATCATCAGCATTCCGCCCAGAATAGCCGCGGCGGTCTTGTTTACCAGATCCGTGGTGATGGCGAGGTAGACGGCTCCGAAAATGATGACGGCCAGTACTGCCTGTGAATTCATTGCAGCCCCCTTACGAGCGGAGAACCTTGGACAGGATGTCCATCGACGAAACGACTCCCACGAGCCGTCCTCCTTCCGTGACCGGAAAGTGGCGCTTCCTGCGCTTGGTCATGCGTAGGGCCGCATCGAATACGGATGAAGATGGTGACAGCGGATCGACGGCAGGCTTCATGATGGACCGAACGGAAATCTCGTTCTCCCTCGCCAGCAGCTCTTCCATCGGCGCCAGCTCGTCCAGGAAATCCAGGCTGGTCAAGCGCAGGGCATAGTCGGGAATGCCGGCGGAAATCAGGTCGAGTATGCCCAGCTCGCCGATGAGTCTGCCCGTATCGTCCACCACCGGCAGGTAGCGCAGCTTGCGCGTATACATGATATCTATCAGGTCCTTGAGGGTAGCGTTATCGCGAATCGAGACGACGTCCCTGGCCATGATGTCCTCTACGCGCAAGCCTTTCTTGATTTCGTACCCGGCTTCCTCGACCAGGCTGACGAATCGGGCAGGAGTGTCGACGTTCAGGAGCGAGGCGAGAAAACCTTCGTCCTTTGCGATAGAGGCGATTGCCGCCAGGGAGGTCAGATACAGGGGGCTTCCGACCTTTGAGGTCAGAAGGAGCCACAGGAGGCGAATGGGAGGTTCCCCTGGTCCGCGTTGGATCGGGCTCCTGGGTACCACGGGTACGATTACCAGGTCGTCGAACGCATCAAGCCTGGCATGGGGTATCGCCACTCCGGTCGGGAGGACCGTGCCGCCGAGCGCCTCACGTTCCATGACACGGGCCAGAGCCTCGTCTCTGCGGATAGTCGAGCGGTATGCGTCTGCGGCGGCATCGACGGCGGAATGCAATGCCTCGTCGAGGTTGGAATACTCTTTTCCCATCAAGACGAGTCGTGGGTCTAGGAGATGGGCCAGTTTCATGATTACCCCCTGGGCCGCTTAATAATTCGCGGTTGAATCGATCATAACGCTTTAAATGCGGTATATTCAAGGACTATTGACAAATTTGAGAGATATTAATCGCAGATTTGACTTCGTATGAACGTTGTTTATGAGTTACGCAATCCGTTCGGATAATAAGAATCCGCCGGTAGTTGACCGGCGGCGTAGCGTGAACGGCCCGTGCCCACCACCATTCGGGGCCCAGGACGCCGGAGTCGCAGTGGACGATGACTTCGTGGTCAGTTGCCCCGGCACTGCCCGCAAGTCGCGACGAAATTGTCGGATGACCTGTACATAATGCCCTGTTACGTTGACACTATTCGGAGTGTCAACGTACTCTTGGCGCGTCGCGCGTCGCACGTAGCGCGTTGCGCCATGCGGCAGGATGGGCTTGCTACCGTCTGCCCAGAGGAAGGCCCGTGAAAAAAATTCTGGAAAAATTCGCGTCGCTGAAACTCGCTATCGCTCTCATCGGCTATCTGGTCGTGACCAGTATTCTGGCGACGCTGGTGCCCCAGGGCCTGTCGCCGGAGGAGTATCGCACCCTGTATCCCCGCCCACTCGCGGAGCTGGTGGTGCAGACGGGGTTCGGTTCCTTCTTCGGATCGATTCTCTTCATCGTGCCTGCGCTGCTCTTTTTCGCGAACCTCTCCACCTGCACGATCAAACGCCTCGTCAGGGAGCTCCAGCGGAAGGGAAAGAAGCGCTTCGGGCCGGATATCCTGCACCTGGGATTGATGCTCCTCGTACTCGGATCTGTCTGGTCATATTCGAGACATTGGGAAGGCTCCGTCATGCTCGCTCAAGGCGAAGGCGTGAACCTCCCCGACGGATCGGTCATGTACCTCAAGGAATTCCGCTTCGAGCGCTATGACGACGGCAGACCCAGGGACTGGGTGTCCGTGGTCGACCTGATCAAGGATGGCGTGACGGTCAAGGAAAATTTCGAGATCCGTGTCAATACGCCGCTGCGTTATGCGGGGCTTACGCTGTACCAAGCGTCGTATTCGGACGCTCCCTACCTCCTGCTCAAAGATAGTCTGGGCAAGGAATTCCGAATGTCCCA